>JANNUK010000626.1:0-1823 GCA_031395155.1 Chloroflexota bacterium
CATGAGCCTCAGCTCTCGTGAGGCACTCCCCCAGCGGCTGCGCGGGTCGCGCAGGGAGACCGCGGCCGGAATGACATCGAGCGCCGACGCATGGCGGTCGATCTCCCTCCAGAGTGCCTCCTCGGCTCGCTCGCGGAACCAGTCGCACAGGACGCGAACCAGCGGTCGCCTGTCCCGGGCAGCGATCTCGACGAGCAGGACGTCCGCGTCGTCCTCGCCGCTCCGGGCCACGGAGCTCCTGCGCCGGCCCGGCGGGGCGGGGGCGATCCGCAGCCGGTGCAGCTCACCGCGGTAGCGGACGAGTCCGCCGTCGACGAGGCCGCCCCGCGCCGCCAGCTCGGTGCGCGTCTGCTCGTGGCGCTCGAGGTGGCGGCGAAGCCAGGCTTCCCGTTCTCGCAGGAACGACTCCACGATGGGCTCGGGACGTGCCCAGCCGCGGCGCGTCGGCGGCGGGACCGTCACGATGATCCCGCGGCGCGCGTCCATGGTGACGCGCAGGCTTCGGGCCCTGGGGGTTGGCCGCAGCGCATACTCGATCTCTCCACCGGGCAATCGGACGCGACGCGACAGGACAGCTGGGCGATCAGGAGGCGGGGCGGACATCGATGCCGGGCATGGTGACAGACGGACCGGACTCCCGCGGCAGGCGACCGCCGCACCGAACCGATCGGCCGGGGTATTCACCGGGGTACTCCGCGACCGCGACCGCACCGGCCGACCCCGGAGATGGAGATACGGCCGAACTGGTCGACCTCGGACACGTCGTCAGGCCCGCGGATGCACGACGCGACCGCTGGACCGGACCCGCGGCCGTCGGGCTGGCCGCCGTCGTGCTCATCGCCGGCGTCATGTTCGCCTCCCGGCCGGACCTGGCGATCGTCGCGGCCTCGCCACAGCCATCTCCGTCGGGCACTGACTCCGTGGCCGCGGCGTCACCTCGAGCGGCCGACCCGGCGCGACCGACCAAGGCTCCCCCGCCATCACTACCGTGCCAGTCGGTGCCGCCGGCGGAACCCGTCGATCTGCTCGTGAGTTGGGCATCGAGTACGTGGCACCCATCCGTGAAGCGCGATGGTCCGTTCGAGCTCGCGCTGCCGGAGACCTGGACCGGAGCGTTCGACCTCGTGCAAACGCTTGATCCGGATCAGTCGATGCGGGTCGTCAACCTGGGCCGGATCGGTCTCTCAACGAGTGGGCCGTGGTGCCTGTCCTCGTGGTCCGTGACGGCGGTCAAGCTCGAGGGCCCCGGCGTGCTGGCGGCGTTCAGCCTCGGCCAGTGGAAGCTGGATCCGGCCGGGATCAAGGCAACGTTCGTCGCGCCGCCGGTCGGCAGCTGGCTGCTGCGAATCCTCGCGGAGCTTCCGACGTTCAGCGGACCGCGCTTCGTCGAGGCCTTCGCGCACCTGACGGTCGGCGACTGGCCGACGGGCGAGGCGGCCCAGGTGCAACCGGTCGTCCCGTGCGGCTCAGATCGTGCACAAGCGGGCGCGACGCTGATCGTTGACGGCCGATCCGTCGGGGGCGTCGCGCTCTCACCGGCCGGGTCCCCGGCCCCAGCGTCGACCCCGACCTCTGTTCCACTGGGCGCAGAACTTCTCGTGGTGACGGAAGCGGAGCGGTGCGCCGTCGGCTGGTCCATCGACGCGATCCCGGGCCCGAACACGGGGGACCGAGGGCCGCGGCAGCTCGCCTGGTACGACAACGCCGTGCTCGACGCGGCGATCGCGGCACAGAACCGGTTCCCGCTCGCGCTGGGGCCGGACGGCGGCGATTGGGACATCGTCGCCCGGCTCAAGTTCGCGGACGGAACCAGGGTCGACATC
>JANNUK010000631.1:0-2453 GCA_031395155.1 Chloroflexota bacterium
GGGAGGTCCTGGACTCCACTGCCTCCCCCTTCGACGGTTCATGAGTGCTCGATCGGCGCGGTCCGCGCCTTCGCCGGTCAAGACCATCGAGGTGCTTCTCGAGGGCGACATGCGCTACGAGGCAACGACCGGCTCCGGACACATCGTTCTGGCCGACAATCGCGACGGCAACATGGCGCCGCGGCCGACCGAACTGGTCCTCGTCGGGCTCGCCACGTGCACGGCCATGGACGTCATCTCGATCTGTCGCAAGAAGCGGCAACGGGTCGAGCGCTACCGGGTTCACCTCCGCGCGGAGCCGCGCGTCGAGTATCCGCAGGTTTTCACGCGGATCGATCTGATCCACGACCTCGAAGGGCATGCACTGTCCGAGACGGCCATTCGTCGCTCAGTCGTACTCTCGGCCACCAAGTACTGCCCGGTGAGCGCGATGCTGTCGGCCGGAGCGACCGAAATCCATCACGCCTATCGGATCTCCGATCCGCGCGACCCGGCGACGCTCCGCGAGGCAGAGGTCATCGTGACCGGGCCCAACCAGCCACCGGACATGATCGCCTAGCGGGGCTGTATCGGCATTGCATGAGTATGCATGCACATGTATAGTCATGCGGATGTTGTCCAAGGTTCTCCCGCCTTCGATCCGTTGTCCGGGCCGGCCTCCCGTGAGGGGCCGAGCGCGCCGGTGAGCGCGCGACTCGAGCCACGGGCCGGGGGCGCGGTGGACCGCCGACCTGCAGCGGGCGAGCGGCTACGCGTGGGCGTGATCGGCGCTTCAGGCTACGTTGGCGGCGAGCTGATCCGGCTCCTCGGCCGCCATCCTCGCGTGGACCTCACGGGTCTGCAGGCGCGAGGCCGCGAGGGAACGGCGCTGGCGGACATCCACGCGCATCTGACGCCGCTCGACCTGACCGTGGACGCGGCATTGGGCGATGGACCGCTCGATGCGGTCTTTGCCGCGTTGCCCCACGGCACCGGTGCCGACGTGCTGCCCGGGATTGCGCGGGACGGTACGACAGTCATCGACCTGGGGCCCGATTTCCGCCTCCGCGATTCCGCCGATTACCCGCGCTGGTACGGCTTCGACCACCCGGCTTCGGAGCTGCTGGCGATCGCGGTCTACGGCCTGCCCGAGCTGCACCGGGACGCGCTGGCGGCCCTTGCCGACTCCCCCGTGGCGATTGTTGGTGCTCCCGGCTGCTACCCCACGACAACCCTGCTGGCACTCGCCCCCCTGGCCCGGGCCGGCCTGATCGCCGACCTCGTCGTCGATGCCAAGAGTGGGATCTCCGGCGCAGGCCGTGAAGCCAAGGCAGCGTCGATGTTCGGTGAGGTCAACGAGAGTGTGCGCGCCTACGGCCTGGGCGGCCACCGCCACGTCGCCGAAATCGAGCAGGAATTGGCCGCGATCGGCGCGGCGGCCGGGATGGCTCCGGAGGCGAATCCCGGTGCCGTCGCCGTGGACTTCCTCCCCCACCTCGTCCCGATGACCCGAGGGATCCACGCGACCTGCCACGTGCGGACCACGCGCCCGGTGAGCCAGGACGAGCTTGACGCGCTGTACGACCACGCGTACCGCGACGAACCGTTTGTCACGGTCGTCGGCGAAGCGCCTGCCACCAAGCATGTCCTTGGCAGCAATCATGCCCTCGTCCACGTCCGCCACGATCCGCGCAGCGGACGCGTGATCGCTATCGGCGTGACGGACAACCTGGTCAAGGGCGCCGCCGGGCAGGCCATCCAGGCCTTCAACGTGGTCCACGGACTGCCCGAGATCGCCGGCCTCGATCAGCTGCCACTCTTCCCATGACGATGGTCGCCGATTCCTCGTCGCTCGCTCCCTTCACCCTGGAGCTCCCCGCCCCGGTACGGACCGGCATCCTTCCGTCCGGGTTCCTCGCCGGTGGCACGACCTGCGGCATCAAGGCGAGCGGCCGCCCAGATCTCGCGATCATCGTGGCCACGGACGCACCGGCCGCAACGGCCGCGGTTTTCACGCCCAACCAACTGGCGGCCGCCCCCGTGCGATTGAGTCGCCGCCACCTCGAGGCAACTGAGCCAGCAGGACGCGGCGGGTACGGTTGGACGCGGGCCGTGATCTCCACGAGCGGGTGCGCGAACGCGGCGACCGGACCGGCCGGCGATGCCGACCAGGCCGACGTGGCCGGCCTGCTGGCCACCGCGCTGAGCCTTCGTCCCGAGGAAGTCTTGACGATGTCGACCGGCGTGATCGGCACCCGGCTACCGCTCGACCGGGTCGCGACCGGGATCGTGGAGCTCGTCGGGCGAATGGGCACGGGCGGCTCGCACCTGCTCGACGCGGCTGAGGCCCTCCGAACGACGGACTCGGTCGCCAAGGTGTCCACCGTCACGATCGATCTCCCCGCGGCGGACGGTAGCGGAGTGCGTGAGGTGCGCATCAGCGGCATCGCCAAGGGGGTCGGCATGATCCACCC
>JANNUK010000009.1:0-3497 GCA_031395155.1 Chloroflexota bacterium
GCATCCCAGGTGAATCGCCGCGCGATGGCGGTGAGCGGCTGATCCCAGGATCGCCGATGTCAGCGACCCGGACGTCGCTTCGCAGCTCTCCGAACAATGTCGGCCGCGAAGGCGAGGAGCACCGAGCCGATCCCCGCGACGGCGAACGCAAGGAACGCAAGCCCGGGCATGCCCTCGGGGATCTCCGGAAGCGTTGCCGACGACGGCGGCGCCACAGTCGGCTGCCCGGTGCTCACCGCCACTGACCCTCCGGTCGCGACGGTTGGCGCAGGCGTCGCGGCGGCCGCCGTCACCGTGATCGTGCCGCTCTGGCCCACGCCGCCCACCGCGCCGTGGAACTGGCAGTAGAAGGCGATCGTGCCGACCTTGCTCAGCGTGACCGACTTCGTGGCGCCCTGAGCGATCATCCCGGTGTCGAAGGAGCCATCTTCGGCCGTTGCGGTATGCGGGAACGTGCTCGTGTTCTGGAAGACGACCGTCGTTCCGACTTCAACCGAGAACGTCCTGGGGCTGTAGGAATCGGCGAGGACCTCGACGGTCTTCGACGAGGCGCCCAGGGCGTTGAGCGGCGCGGCGAAGAGCGCCACGATCATGCCCATAGCGACCAGCGGACGAGTCCAGGAGACCCGGCTCAGTCCTGAAACCATCATCATGCGAAACTCCTTTGCTGCCCTGTTGGTTGATTGGCTTGCGGCGCTGTCGGGGATCATTCGAGCTCCTCGACGTCGATCACTGAGATCCCCGGGTCACGGCGGAGCTCTGCAAGGAAGGTTGGGATCGCCTCAGCGGCTCGTTCAGCCCGCACGCGTGCCGCGGCGTCGGAGCGGCTCAGACCCGCGGCCCCAGCCTGGGTGAGATATGCGTCGACGTCGGCGTCGCTCGCCGGGACGATCAGATCGATCAGGGCCTGGAGGTACAGCCCGCGGCGCTTCGTCTCGCGCAGTTCGGCCATCGTCACCTGCATCTCGCCCATCGCGCGAGCGAGGCCGGCTTCTCCTCCGTAGCGCTCCTCGAGCTGGCGGACCTCGGCGTCGACCATCGCGTCGGTGACCGACAGTCCCTCAGCCTCGACGGCGTGGCGAGTCAGCACGTCGCCGATGATCGATTCGATCGTCTGCCGCGCCTCCTCCCGCCATGCACGGAGGTCCCCGGGCGCGGGGCGGCCCATGACCGTGGCGGCCTTCATCCGCTCGGCGACCTGGCCCCAGGAGACCGGCTCACCGTGGACACGAGCGACGATCACGTCGCCGGCGACGTCGGGCGGCGACCAGCCCCGCTGAGCGCCTACCGCTCCTGCCCAGGCGAGGGCGGCGAGCACGGCGAGCATGCCGATCACGCCGGCAACGACGATCCCCGTGTCGCGGAAACCCCTGCGCCGACCCGATCCGGCGGCCGGGCCCGGGCCGCGCCGCGCGACGGCGCGCGTCCGCGATCGGCTCATGGTTCGCCCCCCGCCCGGCCGCGCTCATGGAGGTCGCGGACAGTGGCGCCGTATGCCGCGATGTCGTCGGTCAGGTTCATCCGATGGCGGTCGAGCGTCGACGCGACGGCAAACGGCTGCAATCCGCGCTCGCCCTGGACGACGAGGGCCGCCGCGCCGTTCGCCACGATCGAGATGGCCAGCACGAGGCGCAGGAACCTGCGGTTCTCCAACCGGGCGGTCACGCCGCGCCTCCGGCCGGCGCAGCGAGCGGCGACCGCTGGCGTCGCCGGCGGTCCCGGCGACGCCGTGCGACGATCACGACGAGGGCGACGGCCGCAGCCAGCAGCCCGAGCAGTCGCCAGGGGATCACGAACGTCTCGGCCTGGACGACGATCGTCGCGTAGTCCTGGTCACCGCGCTCGTAGACGATCTCCGTCGTTACCGACGCGTGACCGATCCACGGCAGGGTCGGCCCGGAGGTGGCGAATGTGGCCGCGCTGCCCCGGAGGATCGTCGTGCCGGGAGCCTGGCGCTCGTCCGGCTCGCTCGCGGCCCAGGACCGATAGGCATCGACGGCGACGGCCCGGACGAACGTCTCGCCGACGTTCGCGGCCCGCGTCTCGGTCCGGGCCCGCGGGCCGAACAACGCGTCAAGGCTGAGCTCGTCAGGGAACTCTGCGAAGAGATCGTTCGACGTCACCTGGATCTCTCGGCGGAGCAGGCGACCCTCGGGTTGGAGCTCGATGAGGACGGCTGCCCCAAGCCGGCCCGAGACGGCGATCTCGCCCGCACCCGCCGGCGCCGACACGATGAACAGGCCGGCCTGGTAGCCGCCTGGCGCGGCGCCCACGGGGACCTCGACGATCACCCGGATCGCCGCCTGGCCCTTCGGCTCGATTCGGACCGAGGTGACATCCGTCCGAACCCAATCTGTCACCGCGAACGTACTCGCCGCGGTCGTGCGGTCGTCGATCAGGAAATCACCCACCCCGATGCGCAGCTCGAGGGGTGCGTCGGCCTGGTTGAAGACCGTGACCGACGCGACCGACGTCTGGCCGGGCTCGGCTGCGACGACGACCCGCGACGGGCTGACGGCGAACGACACGCCGTCGGCGGCCGCACTCGCGTCGGCCGCAAAGATCGCGAGGACGAGACCGAGGGCGGCGATCAACCCGCGATGGCGTACGTACGGACGGGACCGCCGCCGATGTGGAGCCCGATGGACATTCTGCACTGGACGCTCCTGAAGGCCGCTCCTGAAGGCCGCTCCGGAGGCGCTCGGGGGAGCGCCTCCGGGAGTTGGGGTGAGCTACGGGCTGGTGGCCGTGAACAGGAGGACGGTCTGGTAGTTGAGGCCGACCGGATCGCTGAACAGGGTCTGGAGCTCGTACTGGAGATAGGTGTCCACACCGGCCGCCGGGGTGCCGGCGGCGGCAGTGTCAAGCGACGCGTTCGTGTCGCTCATCGCGGCGTACGTGGCGCTTCCGGGGGTGGCCGGGCCCGGGTTGATGCGCCAGCCCATCCGGCTGACGGGCACCGTGTTCGTACCCGAGGTGAAGACTTCATCGTCGCCCGGGCTCTCGTCGAGCCCGTTGGTGCCGATCGACTTGACGGCGAGGGACCAGCCGCCGTTCGACTTGACGTTGGCGATCGTCGCTCCGACCGCGGTCGTTGCCGCCGCGGCCGGCGACACCGAGCCGAAGTCGATGCTGGCCGGGGTGACCGACAGCTGCAGCGTCGAGGCAATGTCGAACAGTACCGTCTGCCGGGTATCGACCTGGGCGTTGACCGACGAGGTGGCCGCCGTCGCCGTCGCCGGCGCGGAGCGGTTGTTCGCCCCATCGATCGCCTCGAGCCAGTAGAAGTACGTCGTCGCGGCCGTGAGCCCGGTGTCGGCGTAGCTGGAAGTCGTGTTGTTGTTGATCGTCTGGATAAGCGCGGCGGACGCCCGGGTGTTGACCGTGTTCCGTAACAGCTCCTGGCGCGCGGTGTCACCCGTGGTCGACGGGGTCCAGGCGTGGTTGATCTGCGATCCGCCGGCCGGCGTCGCCGTCATGCCGGTCGGCGCGGTCGG
>JANNUK010000012.1:0-2926 GCA_031395155.1 Chloroflexota bacterium
CCTCGATGGAGGACCGGCGACCGGGGGCCCCGCGTCGACCGTGGTCGACTGCACGTCCGATCACCCGCGAATCCTGCGCGATGGGGCCATCGATGTCGAGCGCGATCAGCCGGATCGGGAATCCCGGGGATGGCGGGATCATTTGGGACCCCCGGACCCGGCCGCAACAGCCGGGCGCTCCACTCTCGCGACCCGCGGGAGGCCGCCGAGATCGGGCGCCACCGTGCACCCCCACCCCGGCAGCCGGTCGGCGACGGCCACGACGACGGCCTCGCCCTGGTCGCCGCCGATCTCGAGAAGGGCGACGCCATCGGGCGCCAGCGCATCGGGCAGGCGATCGAGCAGATGACGGATCACGGCCAGGCCATCCCGGCCACCGTCGAGGGCCAGGCGTGGTTCGAACGAGGCCGCGATCGGGAGTTGTGCGACCGCCGCGCTCTGAACGTACGGCAGGTTGGCCAGGATGAGCTCGTACCGGCCACCGTCCGGCGGGAGGAGGTCGGCCTCGACGAAGCGCATCCGATCGGCGACCCCATGTCCAACCGCGTTCTCGCGGGCGAGGTTGAGCGCCTCCCTGGAGATGTCTGTGGCAAGGATCTCGACGTCGCCGTCCGCCCCGCGCTTGCGCAGGGCGACGGCCAGGGCCACGGCCACCGCCCCGCTTCCGGTGCCCACATCCGCAAGGATCATGGCGGGCGCCCCGCGAGGACGCGGCGCGGCCGTCAGCCGGCGGAGGACCTCCGCAGCGGCCAGGTCCACGAGTGTCTCGGTTTCCGGGCGCGGGATGAGCGCGCGGGCATCCACGCCGAGGGCAATACCGTGGAACTCCTTGAGACCGCGAATGTACGCGACCGGCTCGCCGGCCTCGCGGCGCACGATGGCCGCCTCGTAGGTCGCCTCCGCATCGGCACCGACCGGCGCCTCGGGATGCGCCCGCAGAGCCGTCCGCTCGGCGCCGACAGCCATCCCCAGCAGCAGCTCGGCATCCAGTCGGGCGCTCTCGGATCCGCTCGTCTTGAGCCGCGCCATCCCCGACCGCAGGAGTGCCTCCACCGTGCGCATGGCGTCGGGCCCTGGGCGCGCGGTCAGGCGGACGACGTGGTGTCGTCCACGACCGTCCGCAGCTGCTCCGCCTGATCGGTCGTGATCAGCGTGTCGATCAGGCGGTCCAGATCGCCGTCGAGGATCCGCGGCAGGCTGGACAGGTCGAGTCCAACCCGATGGTCGGTCACGCGGTCCTGAGGGAAGTTGTAGGTACGGATCTTGTCGGCTCGGTCGCCCGAACCGATCATCGAGCGGCGGGCCGCCGAATCCGCCTCGCGCTGTTTCTGGCGGTCGATGTCGACGAGTCGGGCGCGCAGCACGGACAGGGCCTTGGCCTTGTTCTTGTGCTGGCTCTTCTCATCCTGGATCTCGACCACCAGCCCCGACGGGAGATGGGTGATGCGGACGGCCGAGTCGGTCGTGTTGACCGATTGCCCACCGGGTCCCGACGCGCGCTTGACATCGATCCTGAGGTCCTTCTCCTCGTCGATCTTGATCTCGGACTCCTCGACCTCGGGCAGGACCACGACGGTCGCCGTCGACGTGTGGATCCGACCCGACGATTCGGTCGCGGGGACCCGCTGCACGCGGTGGGTCCCGCCCTCGAATTTGAGGCGCGAGTAGGCCCCGTCACCGGAGATCTCGACGATCGCCTCCTTGACCCCCCCGATGCCGGTCTCGCTCAGGCTGATGACCTCGGCCCTGAAGCGGTGCCGCTCCGCATATTGGAGGTACATCCGGAGAAGCTCGCTCGCGAACAGGGCCGCCTCC
Source organism: Chloroflexota bacterium (assembly GCA_031395155.1). GTDB lineage: Bacteria > Chloroflexota > Limnocylindria > Limnocylindrales > CSP1-4 > CAKKPP01. Next base: position 1,816 of record JANNUK010000012.1, read on the forward strand.
TCGCCGCCGGCTCCCGCCCGGACTTCGAGGATGACATTCCCGTCGTCGGCCGGATCGCGGGGCAGGAGCAGGACCTTCACCTCGTCCACGAGGCTCGACTCGACCCCCTCGAGCCGCTCGATCTCGTCGCGGGCCATCGCCCGCATCTCCTCGTCCCCATCGGCGTCCCGCACGTCGCGCGCGCCGACGAGCTCCACGCGTGTCTCCAGGAGCCGACGAAACGCGGCCACCACTGGTTCGAGCCGCGAAAGCTCCTTGCCGAGCCGCTTGATCGACGCCGGATCGGCCAGGCTCTCGGGCCGCGCCAGCTCCTCCTGGAGATCGTCGTACTGCGCGGCGACCGCCTCGAGCTTGACGTCGAGGACGCTCATGCCTCGGGTGCGGTGACCGCCCCGGCCAGGTCCATCGGCGCCCGTTCCAGCGCCCCGCTCCCCGCCGGCAACGCCTCGCCGTCGGCGCGCAGCGCCTCCTCCATCGACACGATGGCGACCTCGATCATGTCGTCGGTGGGCTGCTTGGTGGTGATCATCTGAACGAGGATCCCCGGATACATGATCGCCCGGACGAGCCGGTTGGAGCGGTGACGCGCCCCCCAGCGCAGAATCTCGTAGCCGACCGCCGCAATCACCGGGATCAACAGGATGCGGCTGCCGATCATGATCAGGGGCTCCTGGCGACCGACGAGGCTGAAGGCAACGATCGACAGGGCGATGACGACGACGAGGAACTCCGTGCCGCAGCGCGGGTGGGCGGTCGGGAACTGGCGCACCTCGGCCGGCACGAGGTCGCGTCCGGCCTCGAGCGCGTGGATCGTCATGTGCTCGGCACCGTGGTACTGGAAGACGCGCGCGATATCGGGGGCGCGGCCGATGAGCATCAGGTAGCCGAGGAAGATGGCGACCCGGATCAGACCTTCGACCAGGTGCTGAACCGCGCCGTTGTCGATCCCCGAGGTGGTCGCGCTGGCGATGAACAGCGGCAGCAGAAAGAAGATCCCGATGCCGGCCACGAGCGTGATCAGGAGCATGATGGCGATCGCGCCCTTCCCCAGCTCCTCGCCTTCCTCCTCCGCCGACGCGACGGATGCGCTGCGCACGAGCCAGCGTGTCCC
>JANNUK010000021.1:0-4621 GCA_031395155.1 Chloroflexota bacterium
GTCTCGTGCCCGACTCCAACTCGGTCCTCTTCGACGAGGCCGGCACGTACTACTGGCAGGCTGCCTACAGCGGTGACGCGAACAACGAGCCGGCCGTCAGCGACTGCCTCGACGAGATCGTCACGGTTGTGGTCCCCGCGATCGACATTTCGAAGTCGGTCGACGACCAGGATCACATCGTCGCTCAGGGACAGCTCCTGACCTACTCGCTCGAACTGACGGTCGTCAACGGCCCCGTTACGGGATCGGTCGTCAGCGATCCGCTGCCGGTCGGCCAGGTGTTCGTGTCCGCGTCCGATGGTGGGACGTACAGCGCAGGAACCCACACGATCACCTGGAATCTTGGGACGCTCGCCACGGGCGACCCGGCCAAGGTACTGACGTATCAGGTCACCGTCGCGGCCAATGCCGCACCGGGCGATCAGCCGAACACCGCCACATTCGACACGAACGAGACCGGGCCCGAGTCCGATGACGAGCTCGTCACGGTACCCGACGTCTCGATCTCGAAGGGCAACAACGACCAGGACGGCATCGTCGGTCACGGTCAGGAAGTGACGTTCACGATCCTCGTGGAGGTCATCGACGGCCCGATCACGAACGCCGTCGTCACGGACACGCTGCCCGTCGGCCAGACGTACGTCGCCGCCTCGCAGCAGAGCAACCCGGCCGCCACGAGCTTCATTGTCTCGGCAAACGGTCGGACGCTCACATGGACCTATGCCAGCCTGCCGTCGGGCGATCCGGCCGCGACGATCACCTACAAGGTGACCATCGATGGCAATGCCCCGACCGGCACCCAGACGAACGTCGCTCAGATTTGCGTTTCGGAGCTCACGGCCTGCAAGACGGACGATTCGACCGTCAAGGTTCCGTTGCTCACGATCCTCAAGAGCTTCGTCGGCAACACCGGTGGGACCACGCTCGGCGGCGATCCGGAAGCGAAGAACGGTGATGTGCTCACCTACACCCTCGCCTATGATCTGACCAATGGACCGGTCACCAACGGCGTGATCACGGACACGCTGCCCGTCGGCCTCGCCTACGTGGCCGGCACGGCAACGAACAATGCCGAGTTCACCTTCGACTCCTTCAATGCCGCGACGCGCACCCTGACGTGGAAGGCTCCGACGGTCACCGCCGACGGAACGGTCACGTACCAGGCGGTCGTCCTGGCCGGCGCCGACGAGCTGCCGCAGCCGCTCGTGAATGTGGCCACCATCGATAGCAACGAGACGGGCAGGGACGACGACGACGCGAAGGTCTTCGTCGAGCCGCCGCCGCTCGCTGCGACCGGCACGCCGACCGTGACGACGCCGCCGACCGACGCCATCAATGGCCAGTCGGGCCAGAGCGATCCGGGCTTCGGCCTGATGCTCACCCTGCTGGCGCTCGCCGGCCTCGTGCTCGGCCTGGGGTTTGTGATCCCGGTCCCGGCGCGGGTCCGCCGATCGGGTCGCCGCGGCTAGCCGCGGAGCCCCCGATCGGGCCCGAATCAGGGTCCCCGAGACCCGGACGGGGCGTGCTTGCCTGAGCACGCCCCGTCTGTCTCTTTCTGGACGACTGGCCGCCCAAGGGTGCTCGTGCAACGTCGCACCGGAACGGCGAGCCTGATGTTTCGTTTAGGTGAAGATTGGGTAGGTTTACCTGGTACTTCAGTACTAGACGCGGCGGAACCGAAGGTCCAGACTACCGATCCCGTAGCCAGGCGACGGGGCCGGCCTTGGGCCGTCGGCACGTAATCTCAGGGACCGTCGGGAGAGGGAAGGGGACCGTATCGATGAACAAACGAACCACGAGGTTGAACGTACGGGCGATCGGCTGGTTGTCCGTCGCTTCCATGCTGGCAATGGCCATCCTGGCGCCGACCGCGAGCGCCGTAGAGAAGGTGACGATCTGCCACAGCACGGGCAGTCACGAGAATCCGTACGTCGTCAACGAGCCGAATGTCTCTGCCGAGAACGGGCAGCCCGGGGACCATACCGGGCACACCGGACCGGTCTACGACTTCAGTAACCCGGGTGCCGTCGGCAACCCATCATGGGGCGACATCATCCCCTCATATGAGTCGTCCGGGGGCTCGTTCGCGGGCATGAACTGGACCGCCGAGGGCCAGGCCATTTGGAACGCTGGCTGCAACGCCCCAGCTGTTGCGACCCCGACGCCGACCCCGACGCCGACCCCGACGCCGACCCCGACGCCGACCCCGACGCCGACCCCGACCCCGGGTGGTGGCGTTCTGGCCGCGACGGGCACCCCGGTCGCGTCGCTTCCGCCCACGGACATCCTGAGCGGCAGCGCCGCCCCGGCATCCGACACATGGCGCATCGTTCTGATCGGGATGGCCGGCCTGCTGGCCAGCGCCCTGATCCTGACCCCCGCCAAGGCATCGCGCCGCCGCTAGCCTGCCCGAGTCCAGCGGCTCGAAGGCCGGGACGCCCAGCGTCCCGGCCTTCGGATTGTGCGCCCGGCATGGGCAGCAGCCTGGAGGTGCAACTCCCCTGCAGGAGGCGGCGGTTGGGAACGCCCTACCCGATCCGAGTCGCGCCCACTCATGCCTGCCACATCCGGCCGGCGGTGTTTCCACCGCAACAAACGCCTCGATTCGGACCGGTTAAGCCGCGCCCCACGCATGAGCGACCGCCTGCATGACCCGGAATCCGGCGGCTTGTTGCAGCGTGCGCACCGCCGGGCTGCCGCTCACTCACAGCGATCGACCGGGCGCCGACCATGCTCCTACTGACGTGCAGGCGGGGTTGTCGGCTGTGCCATTCCTGCCGACCTTTTGGTCGACAGTCGTCGGCCTGTCCAGCCATCGGTACTGGCCAGGTCCCACCCCATTCGTTGCCCGCCGGCACCGCTTCCTGACCACCCTCGGGGAGTTTGCGGTGGTTCCGGACAGTTCGGGCGGGTCCGTTGGTCCTAGACGAGTACTGGGTCCGGCCTCCACGATACGGGAGCCCTCCAGGCAAGGGCGCGGGACCTGGTCCCGCATCCAGGCAGGACCAATGTCACTCGGGGACCACGATGAACGAACGCACCTCTCCAAGCCGCAGCGCCGGCCACAACCACCGCACCGTCCGACGGGCTGGATGGTTCGCCAGCGGCCTGATGGTCGCGGCCGCCACCGTCGCCCCAGCTGTATCTGCAGCTTCCGTCGCTCCGCAACCGATCAACTCCGGCAACCCGACCTGCGCGTCGTTCGCAGGCGGCGCGGCGTGGACGCAGTTCAAGCTGGAGAACGCGCAGCTCGCCAACGGAATCTACTCGGACGGCACCCTGACGGTCACGATCGCCAACTACGCCGACTCGGCCAGCCAGGTGCCCGGTTCCTTCGACTGGGCGTCGAACCTGGGCATTGACGCCGTCGTCGTGAAGGCGGGCTCGACGAAGCACAACCTGTTCGTCTACTCGCCGGAGTCGACCGGCGACACGGCCCTCGGCCCGCAGGCTGGCAAGGGCAACGGCATCAGCCATATCTCGTTCTGCTACGACGTCGAGGCTGCCGACACGCAGCCCGAAGGCGACGAGAACCCCGAAGGCGACACGCAGCCAGACGAGGACCAGGACACCGACGAGGACCAGGACGAGTCGGCCACCGAGACGACCACCGAGTCGACCGGTGACGTCGCCGCCGACCAGGGCGGCCCGACGACCGTCAACCCAGGCGTCGAGGCGCTCGAGCCGTGCGGCCATGGCGACGATGAGGTCCAGCCGAACACAGCGCCGACAGGTGCGAGTGAGGGCGCGGTCCTGAGCGCGACGAGCGCAAGCGTCGTGGCGACCGCGACGCTGCCTCCAACCGACACGAGCCCGGTTGTCGGGCAGAGCCAGGCGGACAGCTGGCGGCTGATCGTCCTCGGTATGGCGGCCCTTCTTGCGGCTGCACTGATCCTGACGCCGTCTCGCCAGGATCGGATCCGCCTCTAGGGTCGCTGTCCCCGAACCAGGTCCTGGGCCGGGACGCGGGTCATCCGCGTTCCGGCCCTTGAGATTCCCGGGGCCGGACCGTCGTCTGGAATCCCGGAGCGACCAGCTCTACGAGGCCGTCGTACCCATCCTGGACCGCGGCCACCGTCGCGGCTCGATCCGAGCCCCTCAGGATGTGGGTGAGCAGGACATGCCCGGGCCTGCTGCGCTCGATGAGCGCGCTGACCATTGCTGCATTGAGGTGCATCGCTCCGGGCGGAACCGGTCCGACGCCGAACGACACCTCGACGACCAGTGTGTCGCCCTCTCTGACGAGCGGACCCAGGTCATCAATCGATGCGCAATCGCCTGAGTACACGAGTCCCGGCCCGTTCCCGACGGTGATTCGAAAGGCATGACTGTTCGTTGAGTGGGTCACCGGCCGGAACTCGATGCGAAACGGTCCAATCACCTGGGAGTTCGCGGGGATCGGGTGCATTTCGAGGGATTCCGCACAGAATCCCGGCTGGCCGTGCAGCGCATCGAGGCGATCGGCGAGGCCCGCCGGCCCGATCACGCGGACGCGTCGGGGCGGTTGGAGGTCGTAGCGGAGGTAGTGGCGGAGCGGGACGAGATCCACGAAGTGATCGGGATGGAGGTGCGAGACCAGCACGGCGCTCAGCGACGACGGCTCGATCGTCGCTGCAAGTCG
>JANNUK010000028.1:0-6385 GCA_031395155.1 Chloroflexota bacterium
CACCTGCTCGAGCAGCTCGAGCGACGTGGAGTCCAGTCCAACGTACTGGCTCCTGGAGCCTGAGTCGACGACCGTGCCGTCCGCGGTGAAGAGGCCTCGCAGGAGCGCCGCCACGGACGTCCGGTCGAGGCCGTAGACGGCTGGCTTAAACCGCTTGAGTGTGCTGCCCTCGTCGAGGACGGCGTAGCTCATGAACTGTTCGACGACCGGCCGCGATGCGAAGGCCAACCGCGATCCGGTGGCCCCCATCGACACGTGCACGTCGTCGTTGCGCCCGACCGAACCGACGGCCTTCAGGCTCCGCTTCTGGTCGTTGAGCTCCATGGCGACCGCCTCGAGGACACCCGCCTCGTTCGCGTGCATCGTCAGGATGATCATCGGCCGTTCGATCTCGCCCACGGCGGTCCAGGCGAGGCATCCATCACCGACGGCGAGGCCGATCGCCTCGGCGAGGGCGGGCGCCACCTGCTCGCGTCCGAAGCCGGGCGCGTTCAGGAAGATCCGGTCGTCCGGCTGCAGATCCTTGACGGCGACGTCGCCACGGGTGGTGGCGACCTTGTGATCGGCGGTGATCCGTACGCGATAACCCGACCGCGTCCTGAGTTCGAAGACCGGCTTGGTGCCGGTCGGGAAGATCCGATCGACCGGATGGGGCTGCCCATCGGCGCCGATGACGTTGACGCGCTCGCCCACGAGCGACTCGATCGAGCGCCATCCCTCGTCGGTGGCGACGAGCGTGTCGCCCGTCACGCACGGGTTCGTGGCGTACTGGCGGTCCGAGTTGGAGACCGGATTCCAGTCGTTGATGGTGGTGTCGTACTGGATCCCGGGGTCGCCGCACAGGTGAGCCGCGTCGGCCATCCGGCGGAAGATGTCGCGGGCCCTGTACGTGCCCATCTCGGCCCCGTCGACGACGGCGTGGGTGGTCCAGTCGCCGTCCGCCTCGACCGCGCGCATGAACTCGTCCGTGACGCGCACGCTGTGGTTGGCGTTCTGGAAGTAGACGCTCGCGTAGGCTTCGCCGGTGAAGCTGGGGTCGTAGCCCTGCTCGATGAGGGCCCAGGCCTTCTTCTCCTCGAGCATCTTCGAATCGATGAAGTCGAGGATGTCCGGGTGCCCGGCATCGAGGATGACCATCTTGGCCGCCCGCCGGGTCTTGCCGCCCGACTTCACGACGCCGGCGAAGGCGTCGTAGCCCTTCATGAACGACACGGGGCCCGACGCGGTGCCGCCGCCGGTCATCCGCTCGCGGCTGGAGCGGATGGTCGACAGGTTGCTGCCGGCACCCGAGCCGAACTTGAACAGCATCGCCTCGGTCTTGGCCAGATCCATGATGCTGCCCATGTTGTCCTGGACGGAATTGATGAAGCAGGCCGAGCACTGCGGCTTCGGCTCGACGCCGACGTTGAACCAGACCGGGGAGTTGAACGCCATCTTCTGGTGGACGAGGAGGTGGGTCAGCTCTGCCCGGAACGCGGCGAGGTCCTCGTCCGTGGCGAAGTAGCGCCGCGTCTCGGCCCACGATGCGATCGTGTTGACGACCCGGTCGATGAGCTGCTTGACGCTGTTCTCCCGCTCCGGCGTCCCGACATGCCCGCGGAAGTACTTGCTGACGACCACGTTGGTGGCCAGCTGGCTCCAGAACGAGGGCACCTCGACGTCGGTCTGCTCGAAGACGCTCTTGCCGCTCTCGTTGGAGATGCCGGCCGTGCGCTGCTCCCAGGTGATCTCGTCGTACGGGTGGACGTCCGGTCGAGTCCAGCGGCGAGGGAACGTGAGGCCCTTCGCGCCCCCGCCGTCGAAGCTTGCGCCCCATGGTCCGGTCAGGGTGCGGGCGGCCGAGCCGGTCCCGTTCGCGGCGTTCCTGCTTCGCTTGCCGCGTGTCGTGTTCGTCACGGGGACCGCGTTGGTGCCTGGGGCCATCGTCTGATCTCCTCCCGGAAGTCCGGTCTCCTCGCCTTCTCCCGACCGCTCCTTGCGGCCGGGGATCCGCATCGGTCGGACCCGTGGGGCAGCTCACGTGGTAGCTGCGACGGTCCCGGCCGTTTGCTCGATCCTGTGCCGGCGTTCCTCGGCCTCGGGGGCGTCAGCGGGAGTCTTGTCGGAGTCCCGGATGGGGGTCCGATCGACTGTGCTGAGCGGCCGCGGAGCGGTCCGGCGCTTGCGTTCGAGCGATCCGCTTACGATACGTCGAGCGCGCGACCGCGTCAAGACCAAAACCACAAGATGTTGTGGTCCAGTTGCCGTACCTACCGCTACATGTAGCGGTAGGGGACATTCCGTGGATAACGTGCATCATCGCTGTGGAGAGGTCCGGCCGGCCTGTGGACGGACCGTTGAAAGGTCGATCCGACGGCCTGGACCGCTCCGCGTCCAGGCCGATCACGAGCGTCCGTGGCGGCCCGCCGTTCGCGGCCCTTCGCAACGACTTGGGCGTCGCCGGACCAGGCATCCGCCGCACGTTATTAGCACAGATGTTCCGAATCAGGATCTCCTGGGATCCGACGGGGCGTCGGGGCTCGTACGCTATGGATGAGGGGACGGTCACCGACGCGAGGGAGGCTTCATGCCACGCTGGACTCCATGGCGAGCCGGGGGCATCGCCGCGATCCTGGCCGTCACTGCGAATCTCATCGTGTCGACCATCCTTCGGTCGACCCTCGACATCGATCCCGAGTTCCTGGTAATCCAGGCATCGCCGGTCGTCTTCCTCACGGTGGTCGGCGCCGTCCTGGCGACGGCCGTCTACGGGAGCATCGCCGCGAGTTCCCCGACTCCGATGCGCTCCTTCACGCGCCTCGCGCTGGTGGTGCTACCCGTGACCTGGCTGGCGGATGTCGGGCTGTTGCTCGCGGGCGAATCGGCCGGGGTGCCCGGGGTCACTCCGACGGCGGTCGCCGCCCTGGCATCGCTCCATGCGGTCGCCGCCGTCGTCATCGTGGCGACCCTGCTGCGCCTCGCCCCGGTGCCCGATCGAGCCTGAGCCCGAACGGGTCTGACCCTCCGCGGGGCTACAGGCCGCTGTAGGCGTGGAGGCCGCTGAACCAGAGCGACCCGGAATAGGTCACGAGGACCATCACGAATCCGATCACGAGCAGCAGGGCCGCGGGCCGGCCGGCCCACGAGCGCTGGTTGCGGGCGTGGAGGTAGATCGCGTATGTCAGCCAGGTCACGAGCGCCGCGGTTTCCTTGGGGTCCCAGCCCCAGTAGCGCGACCAGGCGATGGCCGCCCACCACGAGCCCAGGATGATCATCGTGGCGAAGATCGGAAAGCCGATCACCACGGCCCGGTAGGCGAGGGCGTCGAGCACGCGATGGCTGGGCAGCCAGGCGAACCGATCGCCGGTCCCCTGCACGAGGTAGCCGATCCCCGCGGCAAAGCTCGTCGCGAAGATGCCGTAGCTGATGACAGCGAGCCCGACGTGGATCGTCAGCAGCGGCGCGTTCTGGAGGGCCGGCACGAGCGGCTCGATCGATGACGGCAGGCTCGACGCGTAGAGGATCAGGGCGAAGGCCACGCCGACGGGGATGAACCCGATCGAGCGGATCGGGAATCGCCGCCCGAGGACCAGGTAGCCGACGACGATCGAGAAGCCGAACGCGACGCTGAACTCGAAGAGGTTGCCCCAAGGACCGCGCTGGACGACGATCGCCCGGAGGAGCAGCGACGCGCCGATGACCAGCGTGGCCGCGACCGTCGCCCACAGGGCCGCCCCCGACAGCGGGCTCGATGCACCGCTCACGGACGCCGCCGAGACCTCGGTTGCCGCCGCGCGGGCCGTCACGAACGAACCCGAGACCGCGCCGGCGTAGGCCGGTTCCTGTCGCGCGATGGCCAGGGACAGGGCGCGGCGCCCATTCGCCAGGAGCACGGCGTGTCCGACGTGCGCCGCGAAGCCGAGGGCGAGGAGGATGGAGCCTACGGCGAACAGTGCCTGGGACGCGCTTTCCATATCTTCCTCGTGGACGCTCCGTTCAGTCTCGCGGTTGCCAGGGCCGCCGGAGGACCGCCCCTGATCGGGCGGTCAGGCGATCGCGGCTCCGCCCGGTGGGGGACCGGCGATCCGTGAGACCGTCCGGACCCGGGCCTTCAGATTGATCTCCAGCCCGCAGTTGCCGCAGGCGGCCATCGTGGCGACGCGACCGACCGAGCATTTCGGACAGCGCACCAGGAGGTCGTCGCGGCACTCGTCGCAGTGGGTTGCCCCCGCCGGGTAGATGAGCGCATCACGGTGACAGTACGGCTCGGCGGTGGGAAAGATCGGCTGGCCGTCGGCGCCAATCTGGGCCCGATCCGGACCCTCGACGATCTGGACGCTCGTCCGGGGGCGGCGGACGGCGTAGATGAACCAGACCAGGGCGGCGACCGTGAGCAACGGGCCGATGAGGCCGGCCAGCAGGAGGAGCGGGATCAGGTTGATCACCTCGCCCCAGTCCGGGATGATGAAGATGCTCAGGACGTCGAGGATCTGGTGCCAGAGGTTCTGGAGGGCGTCGATCACGGGCGCATCGTAGCAGGGGTCGCCGATCCCGAGCGCTATCCCGGCGGACGGCGCGCGCCTCGGGCAGCCCGCCGCGGATTCCCGCGTTTCGTGGTCGCGCCACGCCCCGATTTCCAGCCCGGTCGCCCGTCCTCGTCGCCGTCGTCGTCGCCGTCGGCGTCGCGGCCGCGGTCGTGGCCCGAGCCGGTGGCCGGAGCCAGCGGGCGTGGATTTCCCACGGCCGGTGCAGACAGACGTGAACGGTCGAGGCGCGATGCGAGCCACGAGGCTCCGGCCGTTCGTGCCCCGCGGACGCGGACGAGGTCGCGCAGCTCGCGATCGTCGGTGACGACGAGGATGGCCGCCGCGCCTGCCGGCCCCGCGTTCCTGGCCTCGGCCGTCACCCGTTCGACGATGACCGCGTCGGCACTCTGACGGCCGCCGTAGCGAACCGTCACCCCCGACGCGATGCGGGTGCCGCGCATCCCGGGTTCCGGCGGGCCGTCGAACACCAGCTCGATTGTCACGGCCGGCGGAATGAGGCTGCGAATCCTGGCCACCAGCGCCACCGCCGCCGATCCGCCGGACGCGCGGGCGAGGACATGGGCGAGGTTGGTCGCGTCGACGAGCAACAGTTCGGTCTCGCCGAGTGGGTCGGCCGGGCGTGCGGGTCGGGTGGGGGTCACCGGGTCATCGTAACCGGCTACGATCGGTGGCATGCTCCTCCTCGTCGATCTCGACGGCGTCGTCTATCGCGGTACCGAACCCGTGCCGGGCGTCGCCGCGGTCCTCGCCGCTCGCGCGGCGCTCGGCGATGACGTGGTCTACGTCACGAACAACTCGATGCACTATCGCGCCGACTACGTCACCCGGATCGCCGCCATTGGTGCGCCGGTGAGTGCCGATCGTGTCGTGTCCGCGCCGCGCGCCACGGCCCTCCACATCCGCGAGCACCATCCGCACGCGCGGCGCGTCCTCGTGCTGGGGGCCGGCGGCCTGGAGCGTGAGCTGCGCGACGTTGGGCTGGACGTGGTGACGGCGGGTCACGCGGCAACGCGAATGGCGCAGGAGGGAATCAATGGCTGGGAGGCCGCCGGCGCCCCGGACGTCGTGGTGGTCGGCCTCGACCCGCAGATCACCTATCTGCGCCTGGCCGCCGCGGCCGACTGCATCCGCTCCGGTGCCCGCTTCATCGCCACGAACCGAGACCCCATCTATCCCACCGAGCGCGGGTTGCGACCAGGGGCCGGCAGCATCGTGGCCGCGGTCGAGGCCGCCTCGCAGATGGCCCCCGATGTCATCGGCAAGCCCGGGCCCCACCTCCTCGAGGTCGCGGCCGAGACGGTCGGGCGGCTGGCGAGCGACGCGGTGATGATCGGCGATGGCCTCGACACCGACATCGCCGCGGCCCACGCCGCAGGGGCTCGCGCGATCCTCATGCTGACCGGGGTCTCGACGCGCGAGCAGCACGACGCCCTCCCCGACGACGAACAGCCCGACGCGGTCGCCCATGACGCCGCCGAGCTGGCGGCGATCCTGAGATCGATGGCCGCCGCGGTCAGGTGATCGCTTCGAGACACTCCGCGAAGCGCTCCACGTACAGGTCGATGTCGTCGGCGGTGTGGGCGAGCGAGACGGTTGGGCCGAGCCACCAGCCAGATTCCCAGATGCCGCGGTTGGCCATCCATTGCCCGATGGATCGACAAGGCGGTTATATGGGTTACAAATTGTTATGTCCCCCAGCTTGATTGATCCGCCTGTACCAGTACTAACCCCAGATGGGGATGATTATGTATATTACGAAGCATAGGAGTTTTTATTATGGCGCAAGAATCTAGAATACAAAATATTAAACATCCGTATATCACATTTACAGAACAGGCAAGTCCCCCCACGCCTGCTAC
>JANNUK010000044.1:0-3406 GCA_031395155.1 Chloroflexota bacterium
CGGCCACGGGGGCGCCGGCGAGGGCGTCGGGGAAGTTGGTGCCGGTGGCGATGTACACGACGGGCACACCCGCCGCGTAGCTCGCGGCGCTGATCGCGGCCGCGGTCGAGTAGCGATCACTCCCCGCCAGGCGCGTGACCGGACTCGGCTGGGGCGGGACGGGCACGCCCGAGATCACGTCGTTGGTCGTCAGGTTGAGATTGCCCGTAATCGCTCGATAGAAGCCGACACCGGGAGCGTCCGGGTCCATCTGGACGATCGCCCCGGGCGTTCTTGCGGAGGCGAACGAGAACGTATTCCCGTGGGCACTCGGCGCGGAGCGCCACAGCTCGTTCAGCGTCTGGGACGTGGTGAAGAGGTCCCGGATGTAGGACGAAGCGCCCTCGTGACCGCCGGCGATCACGGCACCGAACCCGGCGCGAAGGAACGCGGATGCATAGTTGTCTGCGCGCTGACGGGCGACGGACTCCGTGGGCTCCGGATTGCCCGGCTCCGAGTTGCCGGCCGCGTAGCACAGGTTGTGCAGGAGCACGACCGCGTTGGCCGCCGGCCTCAGCGTCGCAATGGATGGCTCGCCGTAGTACCTGTTGTTGTAATCGCCCTGGCCGGCCGTCTGGTTCAGGCCGAAACCGTCCTTCGTCGTGTAGTTCGGGTCGTACGTGTACGGGCTGGGCCAACCGTTGCCATGGCCGTGGTAGATCACGATCGACGCGCCGGCCACGGCGGCCTTCACCGCATCCCATGTTGCATTCGGGCTGTAGACCTTGATGACGTTGGCGCTGTACTTGATCGCCTCTTCGTACTCGGCATCCGCCTTCTGGCGGTACGAATCGGTCGCGCCGTGGGTCGCCCCGACGATGATGACAATCTTCGGTCCACCCTCGACGGCGACCGCGGGGGGCGGAGGAACGAACATTCCGGTGGCGGCGGCGAGCGTCAGGATGAGCGCGACGGCCAGCTGGCGCATGGTGAGAACTCCCGAGCGGATCGCTCAACGACGTGAGCTGGATGAGTGCTCGGTCAGGCTCTTCGATGGGCGCGCCAACCTCAACGGCGACATGGTCCGGGGCACCCTAGCCCCATCGGAGTGAATTTCGGATAGTCCGGCGGGGAGCGCTTCGGTCGCGTGATGTTGGGGGTGGTGCGTCCGCGCCACCAGAATTCAGCCGGCGAAGGAGGCGTGCCGCCACGGCATGGCGCCGGAAGCCGTCTCAGCGGGCTCGGCCGCGGGGCCTTCGCGTCTAGGGCCGGGACGTCGGGGTGGGCAGCGGGGCCGCGCTGGGCGTGGCGCAGGGCCGGTCGTCGTCTGGCAGCGTCCCGCCGCCCCCGTCGGTCGGGGTGCAGTCGGTCGGTTGCTCGTCGATCCCCGGCAGGCCGCCCTGGTAGTCGAGGATCACGAGCACGAAGCGCAGCCGGTCGACCGCGGCCGCCGGCTCCAGGAACGCCGTCTGGACGACCTCGTTGGCGTCGCCCTTCACGTCGACCACTCGCCCGATGAGCAGCCCGCGCGGGTACGGCGAGCGGATCCCGCCGGCGAGCTCAATGCCGGCTGTGACGACCTCCTCGCCGAGGACGACCCGCTCGGCCGAATCGATCTTGCCCATGATCAGCACGCCACCGAGCTGGCCGACGACCTCTCCCGTCGCACCGCTGGAGGCGAGCTGGCCGATGACCGTCGAGCCGGTGTCCGTGATCAGGAGAACCTTGGCGAACGTCGCCCCCGCCTCGATGACCCGACCGGCCAGTGCGCCGCCCTCGGCGACGACGACATCCCCGACCGAAATTCCGTCGTCGGTTCCCTTGCCGATCGTGACGAGGCGTCGGAACTCCGACGATTCTCGGGCGATCACGAGGGCGGCGATCGTCTCGTACTCGAACCCGTTGCGAATCTGCAGGAGCGCGCTGAGCTCGCCATTCTCGCGACGGAGCTCGTCCACGGTCCGGTTCTGGGCGCGGAGTCGATCCAGCTCCGCACGGAGCGACTGGTTGTCGAGCCGCAGCCGATCAATTTCCGAGATCGCCCCGATGACGTCCTCGACCTGCCGACCGACTTTGTCGAGCGCTTCCTGAGCCGGACGCAGCGCGAAGCCGACGCCGCGCTGGAACTCCGTGACCGCGGGATTCCTCGAGAAGGCCATCAGGACGAAGGTGATGGCCACGAGGGTGGTATAGGCGACCGCCCGACGGCGGGCCTGGCGGGTGGCGAACACTCCGCTCATCGCGGCCTCGTTCTGCGGGTCAGCGTGGCGGGCCGGCGTACGTGTCGGCGATGAGGACGCGCTTCATCGTGTCGAGGTTCTCGAGCACGACCCCGGTGCCGCGCACGACGCAGGTCAGCGGATCGTCGGCAATGTGAACGGGCATCTGGGTGGCTTCGGCCACGCGCCGATCAAGTCCGGCAAGCAGGGCGCCGCCCCCGGCGAGAACGATGCCCTGGTCCATGATGTCGGCCACGAGCTCGGGTGGGGTTTCCTCGATGGTGTCCTTGATCGTTTCAACGATCTGGATCACCGACGGCTCGATCGCCTCGCGGATCTGGTCGGCTCCCACTTCGACGCTGCGGGGCAGCCCGGTGAGGAGGTCGCGGCCCCGGAGGGTCACCCGGCGCTCATCCCATTCACCCGGATAGGCCGAACCGATCGCGATCTTGATGTCCTCCGAGGTTCGCTCGCCGAGGAACAGGTTGTACTCGCGTCGCGCGAAGCTGACGATGTCCTGATCCATCTCATCACCGCCGATGCGGATGCTCCGGCTGACCACGATCCCGCCCAGGCTGATCACCGCGACCTCGGTGGTCCCTCCCCCGATGTCCACGATCAGGCTGCCGGACGGCTCGCTGACCGGGAGGCCGGCTCCGATCGCGGCGGCCATCGGTTCCTCGATGAGCTGGGCCCAGCGCGCGCCGGCATTCAGGGCGGCGTCGCGTACGGCGCGCTTCTCGACCTCGGTCACGCCGGACGGGACGCCGACGACGATCCGGGGGCGCGGGATGAGCCCGACGCGGTCGTGGACCCGGTTGACGAAGTACTTGAGCATCTGCTCGGTCACGTCGAAGTCGCTGATCACACCGTCACGCAGCGGGCGCACCGCGATGATGCTGGCGGGGGTCCGACCGACCATCCGCTTCGCCTCGGCGCCGATGGCCAGGACCCGCCTGGTCTTCGCGTCGATCGCCACGACGGACGGCTCGCTCATGACGATGCCGCGGTCACGGACGTGGACGAGGGTGTTGGCCGTGCCCAGGTCGATCCCGATGTCACGGGAGAACAGGCCGAAGAGTCGATCCAGCATGGTCGGTGAGCGGGTCCTTCGTGACGGGTCGGGTGGTCGCGTGGATGGGCGACAGGCGCTAGACGCGCGGCGCCTCCGCGGACGAGCGGATCGCGCATGCCGCTGTCGGGCGGGC
>JANNUK010000077.1:0-1563 GCA_031395155.1 Chloroflexota bacterium
GATGAGCACCGCGCCCATGACGAGGAGCGGCCAGACATCGCCGAGCAGTGCGTCGACGCCGGTCCCTTCGATGAGCCCGGCCCGGACGCCCTGCAGGACGTACGTCGCCGGAGACAGGTGCGAGAGCACCTGCATCCAGCCGGGCAGGACGTCGATCGAGTAGTAGACCCCACTGACGAGCAGCAGAACCGACTGCAGGACGAACGTCATCTGCGCCCCGCGCTCCACATAGAGCAACGGCAGGATCGCGGCGATCATCCCGATCCCGACGAAGCTGAACGAGCCCAGGACCATGAACGCGATCACGGTCGCGGGGTTCGCGTTGGCGACTTCGAGCTGCGGGAAGAACAGGATGAGCGCCACGAGGATCACGGCCGTGTGGATCAGGCCGTAGACCATCGCGTACGACACCGAGCCCAGGAGCTGGGCCCAGCGTCGCACGGGCGCCATCATCGTGTATTCGAGCGTGCCCTCCCAGCGCTCGACGGCGATCGTCTCGGCGATCCAGCTGAACACGACCGACAGGTAGTTCCAGAAGATCGCCCCGACCATCAGGGTCAGGAGCAGCCGAGGGCTGCCCTGGTCGGCACCGATGAGCGAGATCGAGAGAGCGCCCGCGACGGAGTAAACCAGGAAGGCCACTTCCCAGCCCCAGTACCGACGGGTCAGGTTGAAGTTGCGCTCGATGAAGGCGTAGCTCGCCTTCAGCTCATGGGCGACGAGTGTCACGGTGATCTCCTCGGGGTGTGGTGGCCGGTTCGGCCCCTCAACGGGACCGGGCCGGCCGAAGCTCTGGCTCTGGTTCGAGGGCCAGTCGTTCGCCGATCGAGATGACGCGGCGGCCAAGCGACCTGCGGATGGCTCGCCCGCGATCGTCGTGGGCAGGCTGAGCGAGTCGCGCGAGGCGCTCATTGGCGGCCGTGCGATGGGCGTGGGCGATGTGGTCCTGCGCACGATGCAGGCGCTGTTGGGCCAGGTGTTCCATGTCATTCACCTCCTTTCCTCTGGACTTCGTCGTCGTCATTCGTTGTCGGCCCCGTCCTCCTCGACGTCGTCGTCGAGCGAGCGGCCGGTGTAGGTCATGAACACGTTGTGGAGTGTCGGAGCCTGGCCATGGCGCTCGGCGACGAGCTGCTTCAGGCCTTCTGGTGTGTCCTCGGCGACGACCTTCCCGTCGGCGAGGATCGTGATCCAGCCGCACAGCCGCTCCGCCTCGTCGAGGTCGTGGGTCGTCAGGACGATGGATGCGTCGTGGTCATCGCGGATCTCCTCGATGAAGGACTGGACGTCGAGCTTGCTGCGCGGGTCCAGGCCGGTCGTCGGTTCGTCGAGAAGGAGCAGTGACGGGCTCGTCAGCAGGGCTCGCGCGATCGCGACCTTCTGCTGCATCCCCCGGCTCATCTGCTCCACGGGTCGATTGACCCGCTTCTCGGCGATGCCCAGGCGCCCGAGGATCGCCACCGCGTCTCCGCGGGCCGTCCCCGCGTCCAGGCCGTACAGCCGGGCTGCGAAGAGCAGGTTCTCCATCGGGCTCAGCTTCTTGAAGAACGCTGCATCGACGGA
>JANNUK010000083.1:0-1699 GCA_031395155.1 Chloroflexota bacterium
CCGCAACATCGCCTGCCGCTGGGCGCGGAGGCGCATCGGCTCGTCCGCGACGCCATTTCGCACGAGGGCGCGGCCAATCTGCTGGTCCCGCCGCCGGACTTCCACCTGATCAAAGCGGGCCGGGACGTCCAGTCTGAGGGCACGAAGCTGCTCCTCAAGGAGGCGCGCAAGCTGCTGGCGACCTATGGCGAGTCGCTGGCCGGGGCGCAGGGTGCACCCGCGCCGGCCGACGCGTTCGTGACGTTGCTGGACTGGGCGTACTTCGCGGTCCACAACGGCGATCTCGACTCGCGAGACAACGTCGGTCTCCGCGCCATCTACGACTGGACGCGCGATGGAGTCGCGTATCCGGCCCTGCAGCGATGGGTCGAGTCGGGCAGGGATGCCGATCTGTTCAAGCTGATGGGCCATGATCCGGAAGTCCCGCTCAACACCAAGCTCGCGCACCGCAAGGGCGAGCTGGTTCGGATCGGGCGCGATGCCCGCGAGCAGCTGACCTCAGCCAACCTGCGGCTGGTCGTCTCGATCGCCAAGAAGTACATCGGTCGTGGAATGTCGTTCCTGGACCTGATCCAGGAGGGGAATATCGGGCTCATTCGCGCGGTCGAGAAGTTCGACTTCGAGAAGGGCTTCAAGTTCTCCACGTACGCGACATGGTGGATCCGGCAGGCGATCACGCGTGCCATTGCGGACCAGGCCCGCACGATCCGCATCCCGGTCCACATGGTCGAGACCATCAACCGGCTGATCCGCGTCTCTCGCCAGCTTCTGCAAGAACTGGGCCGCGAGCCGACGGTCGAGGAGATCGCCGAGGCGATGTCCAAGGGCCAGGAGGTCCAGGTCACCCCGGAGAAGGTCCGCGAGATCATCAAGGTCTCGCAGGAGCCGGTCTCCCTGGAGACGCCGATCGGTGAGGAGGAGGACTCCCACCTCGGCGACTTCATCGAGGACCGCGGAGCCCTGGCACCGGCCGAGGCCGCATCCCACCAGCTGCTCAAGGAGCAGGTGGAGGCGGTGCTGGATTCGTTGACCGGGCGCGAGCGGCGGGTGCTCCAGTTGCGCTTCGGGCTGGAGGACGGCCGAGCGCGCACTTTGGAGGAAGTGGGCAAGGAGTTCAACGTGACGCGGGAGCGGATCCGCCAGATCGAGGCGAAGGCGCTCCGCAAGCTGCGCCATCCGTCGCGGAGCCGGAAGCTCAAAGACTACCTCGAGTAGCGTTCGTCCTGGTCATCCGTTGTCGCCGGCGCAACAGAAGCCGAAGTTGTTGCCGCCGGCGCACGTAACGGCCGATGTTGGGCGCATGTCGGCCGGCATGTTGCGTCGGTGTCAACAAGACGACCGAATCGGACCGCGTGACGAGCATTCGTTGCTCTCGAGGCAACAAAGAGGCGGGTCACGCGGGCATATGGCCAACTGAACGTTAGTTACGTGCTCCCTTGGCAACAGCCCGAGGGCGGCTGGGGATGACGACGATCGCACTCCCGCCTGGATCCGCGCCCGCCCCGAGGAGCTCCAGGGCGCGGCGACCCGGAACCGGGAAGGACGGCAGCAGGAGATCGCCAGCTTCCCGCAGAAAGTCGGCCGTGCGTCGGCCTGCCGGCAGGACCAGGATGACTCCATCGACGCTGCCGTCCCGCTGCTTTCGTGCCAGGCGCCGGGCAAGTGCCTGCCCGTCCGTGGGTCCGGTTTCTGCTTCGAT
>JANNUK010000086.1:0-2041 GCA_031395155.1 Chloroflexota bacterium
CGCCTTCGCGACGCCGGACAAACTCGATCCCTCGCGGGTCGCGGCGCAGATCGTGTCGGGGATCGGCTTTCTGGGTGCCGGCGCGATCATCAAGGATGGCCCGAGCATTCGCGGCCTCACGACCGCCGCCAGCCTGTGGGCGACGGCGGCGATCGGCATGGCGGCCGGTACCGGCCAATATCTCATCGCCGTGGTCGGCACCGCGATCGTGGTCTTCTCGTTGTGGCCCCTGAACCGGATCGCAGAGCGGCTTCAGCACGCGGACAAGGCGATCGCGACGGTGCGGGTCACGATGGAGCGGCTCGAGGCCCTGGCCGAGATCACCCGACTGCTCTCTGCGCGCCGACTGGAGATCCTGGGCGTCCGAACCGAACGATTGGGCAAGGGCCGTTACGACGCTGAGTTCGAGATTCGGGCACGGCCGGGTGCCAACACCCTGACCGTGGTCGAGGAGATCGGGCGGATCGACGGTGTCGAAATCGCCAGCTCCGACTTGCCCGACTAGGCGGCGAAGGAATGCGCGCGCGGGACCTCGGCATCCGGTTCGGCATCGGTCGGCCCGGTCGCCTCAACGCCATCACCGACGTCGCCGGGGTTCGCGTGGGCCACACGACGCTGATTTCGGGCGAGGGGCCGCTCGTCGTCGGGCAGGGTCCGGTGCGGACCGGCGTGACGGTGGTCGTGCCCCACGACGGCGATGTCTTCGTCGAGCCGATATTCGCAGGCTGCCACACCCTCAATGGAAACGGCGAGCTCACCGGCCTCGAGTGGATCCGCGAGGCGGGCAAGCTTGTGTCGCCGATCGCCATCACCAACACCCATTCGGTGGGGGTCGTCCGTGACGCGCTGATCCGGCATGCCGCCGAGCGCCACTCGCGCACCGAGAGGTTCTGGTCATTGCCGGTCGTGGGCGAGACGTTCGACGGGACACTCAACGACATCAATGGCTTCCATGTTCGTCCTGACCACCTCGATGCCGCCCTTGGCGACACCCGGCCCGGACCGGTCGCAGAGGGCAACGTTGGGGGCGGGACGGGGATGATCTGCCACGAGTTCAAGGGCGGCATCGGGACCGCATCTCGCGTTGTCGGACCCGACGAGGGTGGCTGGACGGTCGGCGTGCTCGTCCAGGCGAACTACGGCCGTCGGGATCTCCTGCGGATCGACGGCGTCCGTGTCGGCGAGGCCATCCCGATCACGGAGATCGCGTCGCCCGACGCGGTGCCGCCGGCGGGTGTCGCGGCCGGCGCTCCGGTCCCGGGCTCCGGATCGATCATCGTCGTCATCGCGACCGACGCCCCGTTGCTGCCCCATCAATGCGCCCGCCTGGCGCAGCGGGCTGGATTGGGGATCGCCCGAGTCGGCGGGACGGGCGGCCATACGTCGGGCGACCTGTTCATCTGCTTCGCCACCGGCAATCGTGACATCCCGCAGCCGGAGCTGAGGCAGGACCCGCGGGCGACCGTCGAGCTCCGGATGCTGTCCGACGTCTACATCGACCCGCTCTTTCTCGCCACCATCGAAGCGACCGAGGAGGCGATCGTCAACGCCCTCGTCGCGGCTGAGACAATGACCGGGATCGATGGGGTCACCGCCCACCGATTGCCCCACGATCGCGTTCGCGAGGTCATGCTGCGCGGAGGCTGACCGATCGTTTCCCGGCTATCCTGATCGCGCCGGGTCGAAGCGGATTCCAGCCCAGCATCGAGGAGCGCCACGCACCATGACGAAGATCGGCTATGCGGCGATGCTCGAGCAGTTCCAGCCGATGGAACTGCTGGACTACTGCGCCGCCGCCGAGATCGCGGGGTTCTCCGCCGGCTACATGGTCAGTGAGCATTTTCACCCGTGGACCCCGCAGCAGGGCGCGAGCGCCTTCGCCTGGAGCTTCATGGGCGCCCTCGGGATCCGGACGTCGCTGCCGTTCGGGACCGCGGTCACGTGTCCCGGCTTCCGCTACCACCCCGCGGTCATCGCCCATGCGGCGGCGACCCTCGGGGCGATGTTCCCGGGCCGCTTCTGGCTGGGACTCGGGGCGGGG
>JANNUK010000102.1:0-1980 GCA_031395155.1 Chloroflexota bacterium
AGACTTCTTCTGGGAAGACGCCACCAAACCGGCGCCCTTCACGAGACTCGATGGCTCGCAAGTCGATGTCCCGATGATGGAGCAATCGGGGGGAGTCCGCCACGTCCCCTACGCGCGAGGTGACGGCTGGCAGGCCACCGAGCTTCGCTACCTGGGACCCGGCGACGCACCGCATCTCGCGATCTCCTCGTCCTGCCCGACGACCTTCGATCCTTCGAGGCCGGCCTGAGCAGCGAGCAGCTCGCGCGAATCGCGGCCGCCCTGACGAAAGAGCGCACATCGCTTGCGGCGTTCACCCCCTGCCCGGGAGTTCCCGCCAACCAGCAGGACGCCGGGTGCTACCCCTACGACCTGAATCTCCTGATGCCGCAGTTCAGCGTCGGGACCCGTGCGGAATTGGGTCCGATCCTCGCCGCCCTCGGCATGCCGCTCGCGTTCGATTCGCAGGAAGCGGACTTCAGCGGGATCCACACGCCGGGTCCGCTGTATATCGGTCGGGTAATCCACGAAGCGAACATCGACGTCGACGAGAAGGGCACGGAGGCGGCCGCGGCGACGGCAGTCGGCATGGACACCGGCGGAGGGCCCAGCCCGATCAAGCAGATCACGCTGCGCCTCGACCACCCGTTCCTGTTCTTCGTCCGCGACGTCGAGACCGGTGCCGTCCTGTTCATGGGTCGGATCACGGACCCGTCGGACCGAACGGGAAGCTGACGCACCTCCAGGCGCGGTGACCAAGCGGGCTCAGGTCTCCGCTGCTGCCTGCCTCCCATGCTTGTTCCCGGGTCCTCTCGTCACGAGCAGACCGTCCGGCTTACTCCGAGAGTGTGCCATCGGGATCGAGCGCGAGGAGAACCAGGGGCGAGTATCCGCCTCGAACGACCACCCGCCCGTCGGGCGCGACGCCCACGCCGACACTGACGGTCTTCGCATCGAAGGGCACGCGATAGGGCCATCCCGGCTTGAGCTGTCCCTGCCGATCGAGGGCAACAACCTCGGCTCGAGTCCCCGTGGGATCGGTGTGGAACACGACCAGGTAGACCGTGCCGTCGGGACCGAATGCGGGGGCACCGTGGCCCCCATAGCACTCCGAGTCGAGGCACGGCCCGCTCAGTTGCCCCGCTGGACGGTAGGGCCAGCCCGGACGCGATCGGCCGTCCGGGGTCAGTGCCACGACCTCGTCTCCCATCACGTAAATCGTCCCGTCGGGAGCCAGGTACGGGCTCTCCGGACCACACCCGCCGCCGGCCCCTGGCACGGCCACCGGCCAACCGGTCTTGACCTCGCCGGCGCGATCGTGCGCGTAGACCTTGCCCGTGGCCGAGATGTAATAGACGGTCCCATCGGGGCCGACAACCGGGAACGATGCAAATCCCGTCGACCCGCGTGGCCAGCCGGGTAACGTCCGTCCATCGGGGCCCAGGACCGTGTAGAGGGTTCGACGCGGGTTGGAACAGAGTTCGCCGACGTCGTCGATCAACGACCATACGACAACGGTTCCCTGCGGCCCGAGGACGTAACCGCTCCTGTCGGGCACCGCTACCGGCCACCCTGGACGGGGCTGTCCGTTCGGGCCGAAGGCCGTGATGCTGGTCGCGGGCTGGATACCGTCGTCGGGCTCGCCGAGCATGAAGAGCGTGCCATCGGCGCCGAGCTGCACGTTCGTCCACCACAGGCCACCGCTCGCCCCTGGAGCGACGGGCCAGCCGGGCGTGATCTTGCCCGAAGATTCGACGGCGAGGATCTGCAGACCGCCCGACTCGCGCCAGTGCGACACGAAGGCGGTGCCGTCACTTCCGACGTTGAGGTCGTTGGGCAGACAGTTGCCGCCGTTGGAGCACGCGAAGTCCGAGGGGAGCTCGATCGGCCAGCCGGACCGATCCCGTCCGGTTGCGTCGAGCCGGTGCAGCACGCACCCGACAGTCGCGCCCGCGCACTCCTCTACGTAGACCGAACCGTCCGGGCTCACGGCGGGCAATC
>JANNUK010000116.1:0-2488 GCA_031395155.1 Chloroflexota bacterium
CTATGGCGCCTCCGGCTCGATCGGCACCGCAGCGGTGCAGCTGGCCAGGTCCTTCGGCGCCCACGTCACCGCAGTGTGCAACACGAAGAACCTCGAGCTCGTGAAATCACTCGGGGCCGACGAGGTCGTCGATTACACGCAGGAAGACTTCACGAAGAACGGCGAGACGTACGACGTCATCTTCGACGCCGTCGGGAAGCACACGTTCAGGCGGTGCCGGGGCTCACTGAAGCGCGGCGGTGTCTACCTCGCAACCGACCTCGGGTTCCTGGCCCAGAACCCCATCCTGGCGCTCATGACCAGGCGGATCGGAGACAAGCGGGTGCGGTTCCCGATCCCTCGGTACACGAAGAAGGATGTCCTCTTCTTGAAGGAGCTGATCGAGGCGGGGAAGTACCGGGCGGTCATCGATCGCTCCTACCCGTTGGAGCAGGTGGTCGAGGCATCCAGGTACGTCGAGACGGGGCAGAAGACGGGTAACGTCGTCCTCACCGTCGGCGGCGACCACGGGACCTAGCCAAGCCGTCGCGCTTCGTGGCGCGCCCTGCGGAACCCGACCGCTGGTAGGGCAATGTCAACGTCCGAACATGAGCCCGCGGCGCGACGTCCGGCACGTGCCGGCGGTCAGGAGCCCAGCCGGATGATCCCGGGGACGCTATCGAACGCGCGATCGAAGGACATGATCTGCTCGATTCCGCGACGCTGCATCACCGCGACATGCAGGGCGTCGCGCGCTCCCAGCGCGCTGCCCGCGACGATCGTCGAGGCACGCCTGACGTCCTCGAGTTCGATCGGGAAGACGTCGTCGACGACGCCCAGGAGAGCCGCGACGGCGGGCTCGATCGCATCACGCCGGCCGATCGAGACGTAGCGATGGAGGATCTCCTGGATCACCTCGGCATCGGTGACGAGTCGCTCGCCGTCCGCGATGGCCCGCTCCAGGATCGCGCGACTTCGGGACTTGTTCGGGTGCTCGGCCCCGACGAGGTACATCGGGATGTTCGAGTCGACCAGGATCACGGACCGGCGGACCCGTAGCCCCGCTCGATCTCGGCGAGAAGGTCGTCGATGTCGGACACCGGGTAGGCGTGGCTCGAGGCCTCGCGGACCGCTCGGAGCTTGACCTCGGGCGCAGGGTATTCGGCCGCGTTCCGCGCCACGCGCAGGGCGTCGCGGACCCAGGCCGCCGTCGTCTGGCGCCGCCGTCGGGCGATGGCCTGGATCTCAGCGAGCTCCTCGTCGTCGAGCAGGACCTGGAGCCGCTTTGTCATGTGGTGGAGTCTACATGACTCATCATGATGAGTCTATCCGAACCGGCCCCTCCACCCTTACGGCAGGGTGAACTCCCGGTCCACCACGAGGTTCGCGTAACCGTCTTCCCGGTACACGTCCGGGCCGCGCAGGCCGGACCCGTCGGTCCCGAACCGCTCGATCACCGCCTGCGGCTGGGTCTCGTCGACCCAGAAATACGCGGACACGAGTCCGCGTCCGGCGGGCCAGCCGCCGATGTCGATCGATGACTCGAAACGCCCTCCGGCGACGGTGACGTTCTCGCCGCGGACCCAGTCAAGGGGATCGGTCCCGGACTGCCAGTCCGCGTGGTCCCACTCGTCGAGCTGGGTGACCTCGACCAGGACGATGGCCCCGTCGGGCAAGTCGGTCGTCCCCTCGACGTGCACCGTTTGCCCGTCGATCGTCGGCGTCAGGTGGAGGTTCGCCGTCGCGAACAGCCGCGAATACGCGAGCGGGCCCAGCATCACGGCGGATGCCGCGACGACGCCCAGCGCGATCCAGATGACCCGGCGGAACCGCCCGAACAGCGTGGTCTCGGCCTTGAGCAACCCGACGCGGCGAAGGAGGCTTCGAAATCCATCGACATCGACCGGATCGATGCCCCGCTTCGTCAGGAAGACCGTCATCGTGCCCATGTCGAGCATGAAGGCGCGCGGCGTCTCTCGCGCCTGCCGATAGAACGACCAATCCTGCCGAGAGCTGGCCTGGTTCGAGGTCATCGAGATGCCGTCCGCGCCAGCGTCGATCTCGACGGTCGCCAGGGCGAGGTCGCGGCGTTGCCGGACGCTCCACCAGACGAACGGGGCCACGAACAGGCCGGTCAGCAAGGACAGTCCAAAGACCAGGAGCCAGAGGCTCACGTAATCGCCGAACCAGATGGACACGACGGCGATCGTCGTCATGAACGCGCCCATGACGAGCGAGGAGGCCGAATTCCGGACGACGGCGGCGGCGTTCCAGGCGATGTCGCCTATGGCCGGCGTCGACGTGAATCGAACGTTGACGGGATCGTCCACCCAGCCCTCCCTCGGCCTGGACCGTGCCGCTCAGGTGCGCGCCAGCACGATACCGCACCGATCGGGGCCGGCGCGATTGTCCCAGACCGACCCAGAGTCCACCAGACCGCTCGCCCCTGGAGAGGCCGAACCGAGACCAGGCCGGCCGGCCGCTAGTGGAATGTCTCACATATGACTAG
>JANNUK010000129.1:0-2046 GCA_031395155.1 Chloroflexota bacterium
GGCGCCCCGCGATCGGCTGAAGGGCCGCCGCCCACGGGCCGTCGATGACGTGACCCACCGCGGTACGCCCGTACATCGCCGTTTCGATCGGATCGGTGACGTGCACGTCGTCCTCGACGATGCGACCGTCCGGGAAGGTCAGGCGCAGCCGCTCGCCGCCGGGATCGGTCCACGCGGCGACCTGGACGAGGGGCCCGGCGATCAACCCGTCCACGAGCCTCCCGGTCGGGTCCACGAGGTAGAACCGGCGATCTTCGGCGACGCCCCATGGTTCGAGCCGGACCTCCGGGCGCGACTCGAGGGCCAGACCCTTGACGGGCGCGATGTTCAGGCGGCTCACGGCAGGCACGTGGGGAACCCTACATCCGGAACACGCCGAAGCGTGTTTCGGGGATCGGCGCGTGGAGCGCGACCTCGATGCCCATCGCCAGGACCCGGCGCGTGTCGAGGGGATCGATGACCCCGTCGTCCCACAGCCGCGCCGTCGCGAAGTACGGCGAGCCTTCGCGCTCGTAGGTCTCGAGGATCGGCGCCTCGAAGGCTTCGCGTTCGGCTTCGGACCCCCAGGCGCCATCCGGCAGGGATCCCTCGCGGACGGTCGAGAGGACCCGCGCCGCCTGCTGGCCACCCATGACGCTGATCCGCGAGTTGGGCCATGTCCAGAGGAGGCGCGGCTGGTAGGCGCGGCCGGCCATCCCGTAGTTACCGGCACCAAAGCTGCCGCCGATCAGCACGGTGAACTTGGGCACCTCGGCGCTGGCGACCGCCGTCACGAGCTTTGCACCGTCCTTGGCGATGCCGCCGGCCTCGTACTCCCGCCCGACCATGAACCCGGTGATGTTCTGGAGGAACACGAGCGGGATCTTGCGCTGGCAGGCGAGCTCGATGAAGTGCGCGCCCTTCAGCGCCGACTGGCTGAACAAGATCCCGTCGTTGGCCAGGATCGCCACCGGGTAGCCCTCGATGTGGGCGAAGCCGCAGACGAGCGTCTCGCCGTACAGCGGCTTGAACTCATGGAGCCGCGAGCCGTCGACGAGGCGGGCGATGATCTCGCGGACCGGGACGGCCCGGCGCGGGTCGGCGGACACGGCGGCGTACAGGTGGGCGCTCCCCTCGCCGCCACTGGGGTCCACCGCCGGTGGTTCCGGGTCGCGGCGATCCCATGGCGGTGGCGGGACTTGCCGGTTGAGGTTCGCGACGATCGACCGACCGAGGGCCAGCGCGTGCTCGTCGTCGAGCGCCTCGTGGTCCGCAACCCCCGAGATCCGGGTGTGGACGTCCGCTCCACCGAGGTCCTCGGCGCTGACCTCCTCGCCGGTCGCGGCTTTCACGAGCGGGGGGCCGCCGAGGAAGATCGTGCCCGTCCCCCGGACGATGACCGTCTCGTCGCTCATCGCCGGCACGTAGGCGCCGCCGGCCGTCGACGAACCCATGACGAGCGCGACCTGGGGGATCCCGGCGGCCGACATCCGCGCCTGGTTGTAGAAGATCCGCCCGAAGTGGTCCCGGTCGGGGAAGACCTCGGCCTGGAGAGGCAGGAAGGCGCCGCCGCTATCCACGAGGTAGATGCACGGCAGCCGATTCTCGAGCGCGATCTCCTGGGCGCGGAGGTGCTTCTTGACCGTCATCGGGTAGTAGGTGCCGCCCTTGACGGTGGCGTCGTTTGCCACGATCACGCAGGTGGTGCCCTCGACCTTGCCGATCCCGGTGACGATGCCCGCGCTCGGTGCGTCGTCCTCGTAGAGCCCGGTCGCGGCGAGCGGGGAGAGCTCCAAGAACGCGCTGCCCGGGTCGATGAGGCGGTCGATCCGTTCCCGGACGGGGATCTTGCCCCGTTCCCGGTGTCGGGCGATGGACCGATCGTCGCCGCCGGCGCCGCGCCCTGCGACCTCCGCCTGGCGCGCTCGAAGGTCCTCGACGAGCGTGGTCATCGCGGCTTGATTAACTCGGGCATCCTCGGCCGAGGGATCGATCCGGCTGCGAAGGACGACCATGGGATGAAGTGTAGTCACGATGCTTGCTCCTATGACCGGGGGGTCATTTCCG
>JANNUK010000248.1:0-1828 GCA_031395155.1 Chloroflexota bacterium
AACGAGATCACCCCGACGTCGCGCGACTCGACGATCGCGTCGCCGACTTCCGCGCCGGAGCCGGTCACGAGATTGATGGTGCCGGGCGGGAACCCGGCCTCGGCCATGAGCTCCACGAGGAGCGTCGCGCAATGCGGCGTATCGCTGGCCGGCTTGAAGACGACGGTGTTCCCGGCGACCAGGGCCGGCATCATCTTCCAGCACGGGATCGCCATCGGGAAGTTCCAGGGCGTGATGATCCCGGCCACGCCGATCGGCTGGCGAATGCTCATCGCCCACTTGTCCGGCAGCTCCGAAGGCACGGTGTCGCCGAACATCCGGCGCCCCTCGCCGGCCATCAGGAAAGCGATGTCGATGCCCTCCTGGATGTCGCCGCGGGCCTCGGCGATAACCTTGCCCATCTCGCGGGTCATCGCCTGGGCCAAGCGCTCCTTGTGCTGTGCCATGAGCTGGCCGAAGGCATAGAGGATCTCGCCGCGCTTGGGGGCCGGCGTGGCGCGCCATGCCGGGAAGGCCGATTCGGCAGCGCGAACGGCGCGGGCCACGTCCGCGACCGTGCCCGACTGGAACCGACCGACGATATCGCGGGTGTCGGCTGGATTGCGGCTCTCAAAGGTCTGGCCGCTCGTGGACTCCATCCACTCCTCACCGATGAACAGGCCGAACGTGGGGGCCTCCGATTGGGTCAGCGCGGCGGCAGCCGCTGCGATCTCAGCCATCGGTGATCGTTCTCCCGTTCGTCGTCAGATGCGCTCGAAGGCCATCGCGACGGAGCCTCCGCCGCCGAGGCAGAGGGTCGCGAGGCCGTAGCGGCCCTCCCGGCGACGCAACTCGTGGAGGAGCGTCGCCACGATCCGTGCGCCCGACGCCCCAATCGGGTGGCCCAGGGCGATCGCACCGCCGTTCACGTTGACGCGATCCCAGTCGAAACCGAGCTCGTTGCCATCGGCCAGCGTCTGGGCGGCGAACGCCTCGTTGATCTCGATGAGGTCGAACGCGTCGATCGTCATGTCGATGCGCTCCAGGAGCTTGCGCACCCCGGTGATCGGCGCGAGAAAGAGCCACTTCGGGGCCACTTCGGCCTGCGTGTAGCCGACGATCCGGGCCAGTGGGGTGAGACCCAGGCGCTCGACGGCACGCTCGCTGGCAACGACCGTTGCCGCGGCGCCGTCGGTGATCCCCGGGGCATTACCGGCCGTGACCGTGCCGATCTCCGCGTCGCCGGCATCTTCGCCCTCGGGCGGGTCGAAGACCGGCTTCAGGCGAGCGAGCGCCTCGAGCGAAGTGTCGCGCCGCGGACCCTCGTCCTCGGAGACCACCGTCTCACGGCCCTTGGCGTCGCGGATCGTGACGGGTGCCATCTCGTCGGCGAACCGGCCCTCGTCGATCGCCGCCACGGCCTTCAGGTGGCTCCCCACCGAGAACGCGTCCTGGTCGGCGCGCGAAACGGCATTGCTGATCGCGACGCGCTCGGCGTGCGTGCCCATGTGGCAGCCCTCGACACTGCACCAAAGACCGTCGAGGACCGTCGCGTCCTGGACGATCCCATCGCCAAGCCGATAGCCGAACCGGGCTTTCGGCAGCAGGAAGGGCGCCAGATTCATGCTCTCCATCCCGCCGCCGACCACGACCTCAGCGTCGCCGGCCCGGATCTCGGCCGCGGCGAGCATGATCGCCTTCAGGCCAGAGCCGCAGACGCGATTGATCGTAGTGGCGCTCGTCGTGTCGGGGAGGCCGCCGCGCAGTGCCGCCTGGCGAGCAGGCGCCTGACCGGCGCCGGCCTGGATGACCTGGCCCATGAGGACCTCGTCGATCGGCGTCCCCTCGG
>JANNUK010000272.1:0-10387 GCA_031395155.1 Chloroflexota bacterium
CCTGGAGCAGCGCCTGGCGGGCCAGGCCGATCCGCCCCCGGGTGCTGTGCAACTGGATCAATGCTTGCCGGTTGGTGGGTTGTGCGGTCACGCTCGTCATGGCCGTCCCTTACGACTGGTCGTAGCTCTTGGTCGCCTTCGCCAGCCGGTTGGTGACGAGGGTGATCGAGAGGAGGATGAAGAACATGATCACGGCAAACGCCGCGCCGACGCCGTACAGGCGTTGCTCGTTGACCAGCCGGTAGGCCTGGGTAACGAGCAGCTCGGTTCGCCCGAACGGACCGCCACCGGACATGAAGAACGCGAGGTAGAACAGGTTGAACGTGACGACGAATCCGTAGATCGCGTACGGCAGCATCGCCGGACGCAGGAACGTCAGTGTGATGTGCCGGAACTTGTCCCAGCCGGTCGCTCCGTCCATCTCTGCCGACTCGTACAGCTCGTTCGGGATGCTCTGGAGAGCGCCCGTGGCAACCACGGAGTTGAGCGGCCAGCCCAACCACGTATTGGTCACGAGCATCGCGTAGAACGCGAGCGGCAGGGGGATGAACGAGATCGGGTCCTCGACCTGGCGCAGCCAGTCGATGCGGAACCCCGCGGTGTCGAGGCCGATGATCTTGCCGGCACCGGCGAGCAGCAGGCTGATCGCGCCCGCATCCGGGTCGTACATGTTCCGCCACACCGTCGCCACGATCAGCGGCGGGATGACCACGGGGATGATGAACATGGCCCGATAGAACTTCTGGAACCAGAGGCCCTTGATGTTCAGCAGCACCGCGATCGCGACGCCGAGCACGAGGTGGATTGCGACGTTGGAGATCGCCCACCAGATGTTGTAGAGCAGGAGTCGCACAAAGAAGTAGTTGGGGATGGCCAGCGCGCTGGTGAGCACATCGACGTAGTTCTTGATGCCGACCACGGTCGGCGGCGCCGACCCCTGGCGCAGGTTCTGCAGGCCGAAGTCCGTGAAGGACATCCAGACCTGGAAGATGAGCGGGTAGAACGTGATGACGCCCATGACGAAGAAGGCAGGCAGCAGGTACATGTACGCGGCACGCGATGATCGACCGCCGCGCCCGAACGGCCGGCGGAGCCGGCCGGCGAGTGAACGACCGCCCTGGATGGCTGTCATCACGTCCTCTCACTGCCTGGCATCTGGGGCTCCCGGTCGACCCGGGAGTGAAGGGCGGGGTGCCGGCCGGGACGGCTCGACACCCCGCAATGTTGATCGGCTGCGACGGGGCGTCAACACAACGCGTCGACGCCCCGGCACGGGCTACTTGTTGTTGGCCTTGTCCAGCGTGGTGCAGGCCGTGGCGACCGCCGCGGCCGGGTCGGTGCCCTTGTCGAGGATCTCGCGCCAGGCGTTGCCGAAGGGATCCCAGTACTTCCCGAACTCGGCGGTTTGCGGGCGAGCGTCGCCGGCATAGATTGCCTCGGCAAACGATGCCACGAGCGGGTCGATGATCGAGATGTTCTTGTTCGCCGGCACGTGGCCGGCGACGTCTACCTCGACCTCCTGGGAACTCTGGTTGGTCAGCCACGTGGCCACCTCGATGGCCAGGTCCTGATTCTTCCCGGACGCGTTGATGTACCAGCCGTCGACGCCGGTCATCGTCGCCGAGACGCCGGCGGGGCCGGCGGGAACGGGGGCGACTGCCAGGGCAGGGCGCGCGGCCTTGTAGTCGCCGAGCGTCCAGTTGCCATTGAGGATCACGTCGATTTCGCCGTTGAGGAAAGCGTCGTTGACCTTGCCGTAATCGGCGTCGACGAGCGCCCCGGCGGCCTTCAGGTCTGCGACGAACTTGATGCCGTCGGCCACGCCGCTGTTGGCGGTCGCGGCGCACTTGCCGGTCTCGTCGAAGATCTTCCCGCCGAAGCCGTTGTAGAAACCCCAGCCGAAGTAGGCGCCGTCGATGATGCCGACCTTGCCTCCGCCCTGGACGAATGCCAGCAGCTCAGCGGTGGTCTTCGGAGGACTCGCGACCTTGTCGGCGTCGTAGTACATGGCCACGGCCTTGAGCGACTCGGGGACCATGTAGATCTTGCCGTCGACGGTGCTGCCGGCGATGGCGACGTCGGACGTGTTCGCGAGTGCGTCGTCGATCTTGCCGGTCAGGTCCACGAGGAAGCCACCGCGGACCATGTCACCGAACGGGTCGTTCGGCGCGATGAACATGTCGGGACCGCCACCGGCGGCCGACTCGGTCTGGAACTTTGTGAAGATGTCGTTGAACGGGACGTCGAGGGCCTTGATCTTGACGCCCGGGTTCTCGACCTGGAAGCGCTCGATCAGGCGCGAGAACGCCTTGAACTCAGCGCCGCCGCCGGACGAGCCGTAGGCGTGCCATACGGTGAGCTCGCCGGACAGCGGGGCCTCCGTGGCCGGTGCCTGTGAGGCGCCGGGGGCGGGGGTGGTGACGGTTGAGGGGGTCGGGGTAGCAGCGCCGGTGCAGGCGGCGACGACGATCGTCGCGCCGAGCACCAGGGATGCCACCCGGAACGGAGTCTTCATCGTTGTCAGTCTCTCCTCGATCTTCTTGCCGTGGATCGGACCGTCCGACCCACAATCCGTGGTGATGGGCGGCCGGCTGGCCCGGCCTGCGGTCGGCCGGCGGCGATTTCGCCGGAGACGTCCCGTTCGACTGGCGAGACGCCCGAATGGAGTTCGCTCGCCGGTGATCGTCAGTCCTTGGCCACGGCCACCTCCTGCCGCGAGTGCGGCGCTCGTGCCGTGGAACCGCGGACCACGAGATGCGTGGCCAGCTGACGATGAATCGGTTCACCTTGATCCGGACGCTTGGGCAGCGACAGGAGCAGGCGAACGGCCTCCTCGCCCTTTTGGCGGGTCGGTTGATGGACGGTGGTCAGCGGTGGATTCGTATGGGGCGCCAGGTCGATATCGTCGAACCCGACGACGCTGACGTCATCGGGGACGGCGAGACCTCGACCGCGGATGGCATGCATCGCACCGACGGCCATCGCATCGCTCATGGCCAGGACGGCGGTCGGGCGCAGCCCATCCTCCCACGCCCGGTCGAATGCGATCGAACCACCGAGCACACTGGCCGGACCCACCAGGACCCGATCGTCACCAAGGCTGATTCCGGCCCGGACCAGGGCGGATCGATAGCCGCGCAGGCGGCGACCCGTGACGCCGTCCGGGCTGAGGCCGGTCGCCGGCGGTGGCGGCTCGACGCCCAGCACGAGGAACTCCCGATGACCCAGAGCCACGAGGTGCTCCGCCGCGCTCCGCGCACCGGCCTCGTCGTCGACGTCGATCGAGCTCATGCCGGCCATCACCGACGAGTCGACCATCACCATCGGCACGCCCGCCCGGCGAATCTGCTCGACCTCCGGGTGGTCGTCCTGGAGACCGATCGCGACCACCCCGTCGACGGTTGCCCGACCGATCGCCCGAACCAGCGATCCGTGAACCGGCGAGATGAAGTGCAGCGCGTACCCGGACTCCTCGGCGGCCAGGGCGCAGCCTTCGCTGAAGGCGCCGAAGAACGGGTTCGAGAAGATGACCGACAGGGCCTGCGGTGTGAGGATGCCGACCGCCATCGTTCGGCGCTGGGTCAGCATCCGTGCCACAGGATGGGGCCGATAACCGAGCGTCTCGGCGACGTCGCGGATGCGCGCCGCGGTATCCGGGCTCAGGCGCTCCGGCGTATTGAACGCGAACGAAACCGCCGTCTTGGAGACCCCGGCCTCGCGCGCAACATCGGCGATCGTCGGTCGCATGGTCCGCTGGTCCACGAGCTCCTCTCCCGGTCGTCCTCGACCGGGCTTCGTGTCCGGGTGCCGCTCTGGGTGTTGGCGACGGGTCCTCGCGGGACGGGCGGGACGGGGCGTCGGCCGCGTGCAAACCGGTTTAGCAAACCGGTTTAGTCAATGTAGTGGCGGGATCGGGACGATGTCAAGACCCTTCGAGCCCGAATTCATGGCACCATCGGCGCGACATGCTCGTTCGCCTGCGTGAGATGCCCGCCGGCATCCGCGTCTTCCTGGTCTTCGCCGCGTCGATCCTCATCGGGATCGGCCTGTCGCTGCGCTACGTCATCGACGAGGCGGTCTCGGCCCCAGTGAGCCTGCCGGGCGTCGTCGTCATGGCCCTCCTCGCCTATACGATCTTCACGACGACGCTCGTGCTCCAGCGCAAGGCTGCCGCGCGGGGGCTGGCGCTCGCGCTGAGTTCGATCACCGTGCCGACCATCGCCCTCCTTCTGCTGGGCGGCCAGCCCATCGGAGCGCTCGTCCTGGCGGCACTCGCGGTCATGTTGTTTGCCGGCCTGCTTCAGGCCGACGTCCGCGACTATCTGAACGAACCATGACGGGCCGGCACGTTGCCGCCCGGTCCGGGTACCCTCTCCACCACCACCCGATCCAGCACGAGGCCGTCCGTTGAGCAAATCCAGTCGCCGCGACATCCGGCCCCCCGTCTCGCCCGTTGCGGGCCGCCCGGCTCGTGTCCGGCGCAGCACCCAACCGGCGTCGTTCCTCCAGCGCAATCGGACGGCCGTCATCGGGCTGGTCGCCGCGGTCGTGGTCGGCGCCGCGGCCATCGCCGCGTTTGCCGGCGCGAGTAGTCCGGCCTGGGCCTGCTCCACCGTGTGGACGGCGACGGCCACGTCGGAACCGGTCCCTGACGCGACGCCGCGCATCGGGTACGTCCAGGACGACCTTGGCGCTGGGCATATCTCCGTCGGTCAGACGCAGCGCTACCCGATCTGTCCCCCGGCGTCCGGCAAGCACAGCAACGCCCAGGGCCAGGGACCGATCCCCGCCCGCGTCTATGGACCCGACGACGACGCACGTCCGCAGGGCTGGGTCCACAACCTCGAGCACGGAGGGATCGTCATCCTCTACCGCTGTCCGGGCGATGCGTGCGAGGAGTCGGGCCAGCAGCAGTTGCGCGACCTGTTCGCGACGTTCCCGGCGAGCCCCATCTGCGGGACCCCGAGCGGCTCGGGTTCGCCGGTAATCGCCAGGTTCGACGAGATGTCGACGCCGTACTCGGCGCTGCTGTGGAACCTGATCCTGCCCCTCGACTCGCTCGATCGCGATCAGATCGTCGCGTTCTGGGCGCAGCAGGGGGAGCGCACGAACCCGGAGCTGGGATGCGCACGGCCGACGCCGACGCCGGCGCCGAGCGCCAGTCCGACGCTCGCACCGACCCCAACCCCAACCTCGACCCCGGCCCCGAGCTGAGCTCGGACAGGGGACGTCGGTGCGGCTGTTCAGTTATCTGGGCGACAGCGGGCCGGCACTCGGAGCGATTCGCCCCGATGGGTTGATCGTTCGGCTCGGCGCGGACGCCGGGACGCTGGACGAGGCGATCGTGGAGGAGCGTCTCCCGGAGCTCCGCGTCGCCGTGATCGCGGCCCTCGGTGACGGGCGCGCCGCCGTCGATCCGGCCGAACTGCGGCCCCTGCCGGCCATGGAGTTCCCCGGCAAGATCGTCGGGATCGGGCTCAACTACCGCGACCATGTCGTGGAGCAGAACCTCGAGATGCCGACTAGGCCGACGCTGTTTGCCAAGTTTGCCAACGCAGTCATCGCCGATGGCGAGCCGATCGTGCGGCCGGAGGGCAGCGCCGCCCTCGACCTCGAGGTGGAACTCGGCGTGGTCATTGGCCGGCGTGCGCGCCGCGTGTCTGCCGCCGACGCCCTCGGCCACGTCGCGGGTTACGTGGTCGTCAACGACGTGACGGCCCGGGACTGGCAGGGCAATCGGGCCGCCCTGCGACCCGGCGAGCGCGGCGACGGCCAGTGGCTGCGCGCGAAGGGGTCGGACACGTTCCTGCCGATGGGCCCGGTCTTCGTCTCGACCGACGAGCTGACCGATCCGGGCAACCTGTGGCTGCGCAGCTGGCGCATTCCGGGCTCGGGGGCGGATCGCGGTCGCGCGATCCTGATGCAGGACGGGACGACCGCCGACATGCTCACCGACGTGCCTGGACTGATCGCCTTCGTGAGCGCGTCGATCACCCTGGAGCCGGGTGACGTCCTCGCCACCGGCACACCGTCCGGCGTCGGCGTCTTCCGTGACCCCCCGGTGTTCATCGAACCCGGCGATCGGGTCCGCTGCGAGGTCGAAACGATCGGATCCGTGGAAAATCCGGTGATCGACTGGCGCGATGCCGTCGAGGAGTCCTGAGCCCATGGCGGCCACGAGTGGACGTGGGGCCGATCCGCCGATGCCCACCACGATGCTGGCGCTGGTCAAGCCGGCCGCCGGCCCCGGGCTTCGTCTCGAGGAGCGCCCGATCCCCGAGCACGGGATCAACGATGTCCTGATCCGCGTCGAGCGGACCGGAATCTGCGGGACCGACCTGCACATCGATGCCTGGGATGTCTGGGCCGCGCGGACCATCGTGCCGCCGAGGGTCGTCGGTCACGAGTTCGCCGGAAGGATCGCTTCCGTGGGCTCCAACGTCACGGACTTCGCTCCGGGCGACCTGGTCAGCGGCGAGGGCCACGTGGTCTGTGGGCGCTGCCGCCACTGCCTGGCCGGACGGCGCCAGCTGTGCGCCAGCACGATCGGCCTGGGCGTGGAACGCGACGGGGCATTCGCCGAGTACGTCGTCCTGCCGATGACCAACGTCTGGCACCATTGGCCGGGGATCGATGAGGAAATTGCGGCCATTTTCGACCCCTTCGGGAACGCCGTTCACACCGCCCTGGCGTTCCCGGTGCTGGGTGAAGATGTCCTCGTGTCCGGGGCCGGGCCCATTGGGCTGATGGCCATCGCGGTCGTTCGCCATGCCGGGGCGCGCCACATCGTCGTGTCCGAGCCCAACCCGGTCCGGCGCCGCCTCGCCGAGCAGATGGGCGCGACGTTGGCCATCGACCCGCGGGAACGCGATCTGGCCGACGTCTTCGCTGAGCTGGACATGGTCGAGGGCTTCGACGTGGCCCTCGAGATGTCCGGCAATCCGACCGCGCTTCGTGCGGCGATCGCGGCAATGGCGCACGGCGGCGGCGTGGCGATTCTCGGGATCCCCACCGAGGAGATCGCGCTGGACGTCAACGCGATCGTGTTCAAGATGCTCACCCTGCGCGGCATCTACGGTCGTGAGATGTACGAGACGTGGTACAAGATGACGGTGATGCTCCAGTCCGGCCTGGACATCCGACCGGCAATCACCCATCGCTTCTCCCACCGGGACCACCTGGCCGCCTTCGAAGCTGCCCGATCGGGTGATGCCGCCAAGGTGATCATGGACTGGCGCGATGCGGGTTCCGACGGAGGATCGCAATGACCGGGGCCGTACCGCGCGACCCGCTCGCGTTCCTCCGCGACGACCTGGCGGCACTGCGCGAGGCCGGCCTGTACCGGCCACTGCGAGTGATGAGCTCGGCGCAGGGTCCCATCGTCTCGATCGATCGCAAGCGCGCGATCAGCCTCGCCTCCAACGACTACCTGGGGCTGACCCATCATCCTCGCGTCCGCGAGGCGGCCCTGGCTGCCGTTCGCGATTTCGGGGCCGGTTCCGGGGCGGTCCGCACCATCGCCGGAACGATGACCCTCCACGAGGACCTCGAATCCGAGCTTGCCGCCTTCAAGGGCGTGGAGGCAGTGCTCACCTTCCAGTCGGGATTCAGCGCCAATACGGGGGTCATCCCGACGATCACCGGCGAGCAGGACCTGATCGTGGGCGACGCCCTCAATCACGCCTCGATCATCGACGCGATGCGCCTCTCGAAGGCGCCGCGGAAGGTCTATCCCCACGGGGACGTGAACGCGCTGCGGGCGATCCTCGACGAGGCGGTTGCGAAGGGCCGCCCGGACGGCAGCGGCCCGTACCGGCTGCTTCTCGTCGTGACGGATGGCGTGTTCAGCATGGACGGGGACATCGCACCGCTGCCCGCCATCGTGGACGCGGCCGAGGCCGCAGGTGCGGCGGTCATGGTCGATGACGCGCACGGCTCGGGCGTGCTCGGGCGGAACGGGCGCGGGTCGGTCGACCACTTCGGGCTCCACGGGCGCGTGGCGATCCAGGTCGGCACCCTGTCGAAGGCCGTCGGCGTGCTCGGGGGCTACGTCGCCGGATCGCAGGACCTGCGCGACCTCCTCACCCAGCGGTCGCGGCCGTTCCTGTTCTCGACGTCCCATCCTCCGGCCGTGGCAGCCGCCTGTAGCGCGGCAATCAAGGTGATGCAGGACGAGCCGGAGTTGATCGAACGCCTGTGGGCGAACACGCGTCGCTTCAAGGCGGAACTTGCCCGTCTCGGGTTTGACACGGGACGATCGGAGACGCCGATCACGCCCGTGATGATGGGCGACGCACGCACCGCCGGACAATTCTCGGACCGACTACTCCAGCTCGGCGTGTTCGCCCAGCCGGTCGTCTACCCAACCGTTGCGCTCGACAAGGCGCGGTTGCGGACGATCGTGACGGCAGCGCATACGGATGAGCTGCTCGACACGTGCCTGGCGGCGTTCGACTCGATCGGGCACGAGATGGGTCTCATCGGCGGTTGACAGTGGCAGCGGCGAAACATGGCCGCGCCTAACGGGATGGGCGCACATCCGTTATGACACTCGACGACGAGACGATCGAGCGGCTCGTTCAGGAGGCACAGGCGGGGGATGCCTGGGCCTTTGGACTCATCTTCGATCATTATCACGGGCCGATCCATCGCTACGTCGCCAGCCGGGTCCGGAGCCTCCCGGACACGGAGGACCTGACGCAGGCGATCTTCGTCAAGGCCCTGGAAGCCCTGCCTCGATACGAGTCGCGGGGCATCCCGTTCGGGGGCTGGTTGTTCCGGCTGGCCCGGAACGCGGTGATTGATCATGGACGAACGAAACGACAACACGTGGATCTGGCTTCGGTTCTGGACCGACCAGCCCTGGGCGTCGGGCCCGACGAGGCGGCGATCCAGCGGCTGGAATTCGATGCCGTCGAGCACGCGCTCGGCGCGCTCACCGAGGAGCAGCTCGAGGTGATCAGGCTGCGCTTCTTCGCCGGGCTATCGGCCAGGGAGGCCGCCGAGGCCATGGGCAAGCAGGAGGGGACGATCCGGGGACTCCAGTTCCGGGCAGTGGCGGCCCTCCGCCGCGCGCTCGGAATCGCGAACAGGGATGAGCATGACGAACACCACTGAGCCAAACGACGACGAACTGCTGCACCGCCTCGAGGCCTACACCTCCGCGCGCCTGTCACCGGACGCGCGGTCCGCGGCGGCCGTTCGAGCCCGGGTCCTGCGCGAGGCCGAGTTCGCGCTGTCGAGCGAACGCCCGGGCGTGGCGGTCGCACCGAAGCGAGCGTCGATCGGGCGACGATTGCGTCCGGTCCTGCTCGCAGCCGCCGTCGGCTCGGCGCTGGTCGTCGGCGGGGTCGCGTTCGCGGCCGATGCGGGCGGCCCGCTCTACTCGATCCGAGTCTGGTGGGAAACGGCGACCCTGCCCGGCGCCCCCGACGCGCGGGCTGACGCCGAAATCGGACGCCTCGATGCTCGCCTTGGCGAACTGCGTGTCGCGGTGGAGGCGGGCGACGGGAATGCAGCCGGAGCGGCGGCGGCTGCGTATCGGGGCATCGTGGACGAGGCCATCAGCGGTGCGGCCGGTGACGAACGGCGCGAGATGATCCTCGAGAACGCGCTGACCCGGCACATCGAGGTCCTCACGGAGCTTCTCGACAAGGTTCCCGCCCAGGCGCGAGACGCCATCCAGGGTGCCATCGGCCGCAGCGGCGAGGCGATCGACCGAATCGGCCAACCGACACCGGCTGAGCCGGCTGAGCCGACCCCCGGAGGAAAACCCGACGGAACGGCCGGCCCGCAGGTTTCGGACGATCCGCCGGGTCAGCAGGGCAAACCGGGATCATCCGGTGGATCCGGGGGCAACGAGAACGACAACTGACGTTCGCCTGCAACGGGCGAGCTCGCGAGCCGTCATCCGGCTAGTCTTGGCCGGTGAATCCGACCGGACAAGGCGACAAGGCCCACGCGCTCCGACTCGACGTGCTCGGTGCAGGACCCGCGTTCAGTGATCGGATCGGATCGGCGGGCGCTGCCTACCTCGTCCGATCGGGCAGCGATTCGCTCCTCCTGGACCTTGGCCAAGGGGCGTTTCCGCGGCTCGCGGCGACGATCGAGCCGTCGTCGCTGAGCGCGGTACTGGTCTCGCACCTCCATCCCGATCACTTCGTGGACCTCGTCCCGCTTCGCCACTACTTGCGCTACGACCTCCACCCGTCGCGACGCGTTCGCGTGATCGGGCCGGCTGGCCTCGCCGATCGCCTCGATGCCCTGCACGGCCAGCCGGGATTCTGTGCGGAGTCCCTCGAAATGCACCCGATCCCCGCGAACTCCCAGGTGATTGGACCGTTTCGCATCGAGTTCCGGCCGGTGACCCACTCAACGAACAGTCATG
>JANNUK010000274.1:0-18646 GCA_031395155.1 Chloroflexota bacterium
ACCGCTGTCGCCGGAGGGCGTAGCGGACCCGGCATCGGCGGCGTCGCCCGCTGGCGCGGCCGGTGCCGCGCGGCGCAGCTCGCTGGCGACTTCCCGCGACCGCTCGGCAAGCTTCACGCCGGCCTCGGCCGTCGCGCCGGCTGCCTTCGCGGCGATCGGTCCGGCTCTCTCGCCGGCCATCGCGGCAAGGCCTGCAGCGCGGGCCCCAACCTCGCGGGCAACGGGTGCCGCCCGTTCGGCCAGCTCGCGCGCCAGGGGCGCGGCCCTGGACTGGATCTCCCGGGCAACCGGCACGGCCTTCTCGGCGACGCTCTCGACCGCCGACTGGATCTGGGTCAGCAGCTCGCGAGCGGCCTGGGCCGGTCCGCCGCCCTTGTTCGAATCCTCATCGGTTTCGGTCCAGCCGAAGGTCTCGTCCGCGGGCGCGCCGTCGCCCGTCGTGCTGTCGTTGGTCTTCTCGTCGGGGGTGGTCATGGTCGTTCCTCCGTGCGGCGCGGTGCATGCCTGCAATTCGTGGTCCCGAGTGGTTGACACGCCCATTGTCTTCCGAATCGCCCAATTCGGCCATCGTCACAGAAGCGACTCCGGATCGACGTCCACCGTCCATGGGGCTTCAAGGCCGCCGTCGAGCAACAGGGCCGGTTCAGTGCCGCGCAGGACCAGGTTCCAGCGCCAGCGGTCGCCGCGGCGTGCGATGAACGCGGGAGCCGGGCCCATGACCGCCACAGCGACGCCACGTTCCGCGGCCCGTTCACGGAGCCGCGTCGCCATCGCGTTCGCTTCACGCTCGGCCGCCGCCTTGTCGGCCACACCCACGGTCAGCTTGACGAGCGACCCGTACGGCGGCGACCCGAACCGCCTGCGCAGCTCGAGTTCGCTGTCATAGAAGGCGTCCGGATCGGCCTCGCCGACGGCGCGGATGGCGGGATGATCGGGTTGATAGGTCTGGACGATCGCCCGACCCCGACGTTCACCGCGTCCGGCCCTGCCGACGGCCTGTGCGATGAGCTGGTACGTCCGCTCGGCGGCGCGCTCGTCGGGCAGGTTCAGGGCCACATCGGCCGATACGACGCCGACCAGCACCACGCCCGGAATGTCGAGGCCCTTGGCGACGAGACTCGTGCCGACGAGGACGTCGACGGCACCGCTGCCGAACGCGTCCAGGACGCGATCCGCGGCCCCCTTTCGCTCCGCGACATCCCGATCGAGCCGCGCCACCCGGAGCTGTGGGAACGCCGCCCGGACCTCTCGCTCGGTCCGCTCCGTGCCGCCACCGAGGTAGCGAATCCGTGCTGATCCGCACTGCGGGCAGCGCGTGGCGAGCGGCGTGGCCCGGCCGCAGTGGTGGCAGCGAAGGGTGGCTCCTGCCTGGTGGTAGACGAGGGGACGCTCGCAGTCCGAACAGGCCTGGACGGTTCCGCAGTCGCGGCACAGTACGACCGAGGCCGCTCCGCGCCGGTTGATCATGAGGATCGCCTGGTCGCCTGCCTCGGTATCCAGTCCGGCGATCGCCGCGGCCAGGGCGGCCGACAGCAGGCCGCGATTGCCCGCGGCCAGCTCCGCACGAAGGTCGACGATCGTGACCGCCGGCTCGGATCCGCTGGGGCGCGTCGGCAGCGCGAGCCGTCTGATGGTTCCGGCCCGCGCCCGTCCGACGGAATCGACCGCCGGCGTGGCCGACCCGAGCACGACCGCACCGCCCGCCAGCGCTGCGAGCTGGACGGCGGCGTCGCGGGCCTGGAACCGCGGGGTTCGATCGCTTTTGTACGCGGCGTCGTGTTCCTCATCGACCACGATGAGGCCGATGTCGCCCAGCGGCGCCAGCACCGCAAGACGGGTTCCGACGACGATGTCGACCTCGCCGGACCGAATGCGCCGCCACTCGTCGAGTCGCTCTCCCTGGCCGAGTCCGGAGTGGAGGACCGCCACCGTGGCCGACAGGTCCGACCGGAGGCGATCGATCAGCGGCAGTGCCAGGGAGATTTCCGGCACCAGCAAGAGCGTCGGCCGCCCTGCATCCAGCGATGCCGCAACGGCCTCGACGTACACCGCCGTCTTGCCTCCTCCGGTCACGCCGTCGAGCAGGAGCGGCGTCGAATCGTGATTGGCGATCGCCTGCGCGACGAGGGCGACGGCCCGCTCCTGCGGAGCCGTCAGCACCGAACCTCGCGGGCGACCGCCTCGTCGCCCGGCCGGCCGAGCCGCGAGCGGCCGCCGCGGCCGCTCGCGGGTTTCCACCAACGCGAGACTGCGCCGGACGAGGCCGGCCACCACACCGCTCCCATGACGATCGCCCAGCCCGGCCGTCGCGATGCCGTCTGGCGGCCCTTCCTGCAGCTCGGCGAGGGCCGACAGCTGGCGAGCACCCAGTGCCCGCCCCTCCGGGCGACCGCCGTCGCGGACCTTCATCGTGGCGACGCGGCCCTCGGCGGTCAGCATCACCCAGCGTTCATAGCGCGGCCCGGCCGACGCCGCGAGGAGTGTCCACTCCAGCTCGAGCAGACCAGCGGCGGCGAGGGCGCGGACTCGCCGTACGAGGCCGGCGCGGCCCTCCGGGGCGTCGAGGTCCCGGATCGGTCGAGGTCCGCCCGTCAGCGCCTCCACGATGGCGAGGTCCGGAGCGGGCAGATCGCGCGTCTCTCCGCGCAGGTCCGGACGCAGTTCTGCAACGAGCTCGAGTCGTTCGAGCAGGCCCGGCGGCAGCATCGCCCGAACGACCATCGCCGGCGGCGCCAGGTAATGCGCGGAGATCCACGAAGCCAGGCGCAGGGACAGGCCGGGCAGGAGCGGCCCGTCGGCGCGCACCCGATCGGCGATGGGACGCGTCTCGCGGTCGGGGGGTTCGGCCTCGGCCAGGATCACCCCGAGGGCCTGGCGGCGCCCGTAGTCCACGAGCACCGCCTCGCCTGGTTCGAGATCCGCGAGACGTTCGGGGACGTGATACGTCCAGGCCCGGGCGCCGGCCCCGCCGGGCGCGTCGACCGCGACCGTCACGAAGCGCGGGCCGGCCATCGAGGTCAGACCCGGACGCGCCGCGTGGGGTTCCGGCGGTGCTCCGCGACGATGATCTCGTCGATCCGCGCTGCGGTCCGTTCAATCTCATCCGTGGCATTCGTCACGACGTAGTCGTAGTCGTCCTGGCGGGCCAGCTCGATGGCGGCGTTCCGCTGGCGGAGATCGAGCTCGTCCGCCGTCTCGGTCGCCCGCGATCGGAGCCGCCCGAACAGGTCCTCGAGGGACGGTGGGACGAGGAAGACGAGCAGTGCGTCCGGCACGTTCTCCTTCACGACCTGGGCGCCGTTCACGTCGATCTTGAGGATGACGTCATGGCCCGCCAGGAGCGCCCCGCGAACATCGGCCCGAGGCGTCCCGTACCAGTTGCCGTGCACCTGGGTCGCCTCGATCAACTCGCCCGATTTCGCCAGCGCCTCGAAGCGCGCTCGACTCACGAACTTGTAGTCGACGCCTTCGACCTCACCGGGCCGCCGCCGACGGGTCGTGCAGGTCACGATGTAGTGGTAGTCAGGATCGTGCCCGCGGGCCCGGAGCGCTGTAATGACGGTGTCCTTTCCGACGCCGCTCGGCCCCGAAATGATGACCAGCAGCGCGCCCGGCGCCCCGGCCACGGTCGTTGCGATCCCTTCGCCGGCCGCACGCTGGAGATCGCGGTTCATCGTGGGGGCCGCGTGTTGGCGCTGTTGCCGGAAGCCGGGCCAACGTCGTCCGGAGCCCCGCCGAGGCTGTCCAGGATCCCGAGCAGGTCGTCGGGGAGCGGCGCGACGGCCCGAATCAGGTCCCCGGTCGACGGCGATGTCAGCTCGAGGCGCCAGGCGTGGAGGAACAGTCGCCGGAGGCCGTCCGGACCGCGGCGCGACAGGCCGGTCCCGTACACCGGGTCCCCCGCGACAGGATGCCCGATGGCCTCGAGGTGCACCCGGATCTGGTGCGTCCGGCCGGTGATCAGGTCGAGCTCCAGGAGCGTCCAACGCTCGTAGCGACGGCGAACCCGGTAGCCGGTCACGGACGGCCGACCGTCCGCCACCACGCCCATCCGCGTACGTTGGCGCCGATCCCGCCCGATCGGCGCTTCAATGCGGCCCGTCGGCGCAGCCACGCTTCCCTGCACCAGGGCGAGGTACGTCTTCTTCACGCGACGGGCCTTGAGCTGGCCCATCAGCGACGCCTGGGCGCGATCGTTCTTGGCGACCATCAACAAGCCGCTCGTGTCGCGGTCGAGGCGATGGACGATCCCCGGCCGGCGGACCCCCGCGATGCCGCCGTACTCGGAGGCGTCGGCGCGCCCCAGGAGCGCGTTGACCAGCGTTCCGGAATCGTGGCCGGCGGCGGGATGCACGACGAGCCCGGACGGCTTGTTCACGATGAGCAGGTCGTCGTCCTCGTGGATCACCACGACCGCGATGTCCGGTTCGGGTCGCAGCTCGGCTGGTTCCGGTGGAGGAATCTCCAGCCGCAGCTCGGCCCCCGGCCCCACGATGGCATTCGCCTTGAGGGCAACGCCGTCGGCGGTCAGCCGGCCCGCGGCGATGAGCTTCTGGAGATAGCTCCGCGACAGCCCGGTCCGGTCCACCAGCCACCGGTCGACGCGCACGGGCGACGCGTCGGAAGGCACCGTCACGAGCCGGATCTCGTTCGCCGTCGCGTCCGCCGTGGGCAGGTCAGGCACGCTCGTCGCCGATGGGCCGTGGCATGCCGAGGTTCGGGCGAACGGCAAGGAGAATCAGGAGCAGGAGGGCGCCGCTGATCGCCGCGTCGGCCACGTTGAACGTGTAGAACCGCACATCGCCGATCCCGGCATCCACGAAGTCGATCACGTAGCCGAGACGGATCCGATCGACGAAGTTGCCGAGCGCCCCTCCCAGCAGGAGACCCAGTGTGAGCGTCAGGAAGGGACTGCGACCGCTCCGAGCGTGATACAGCGCGATCAACCCGAGCACCCCGATGGACGCGATGGCGAAGAGGCCGGCCTGGTCGCGGAACAGGCCGAAGATGGCCCCCGTGTTGTGGGTCACGATCAGCCGCACGATATCGCCGACGATCGAAAGCGACCCATCCGCCGGGACCGACTGCACGACCCAGGCCTTCGCCACCTGGTCGGCCA
Source organism: Chloroflexota bacterium (assembly GCA_031395155.1). Lineage (GTDB taxonomy): Bacteria > Chloroflexota > Limnocylindria > Limnocylindrales > CSP1-4 > CAKKPP01. The sequence continues at coordinate 5,120 of JANNUK010000274.1, forward strand.
CCACCACCACCGCGGCAATCGTCGCGAAGGGACCCCAGAGCGGCCGGCCCCTGGGTGCGTTCACGGGCCCGGGTCGCCGGCTGGGATGCGACGGAGGGCGATCGCGACCTCCCCGGAGGCGAGCTCGACCACGGCACGCGCGACGTCGGTGCCGACCGGCGGCGTTCCTTGCCGGACATCGTCGGCCAGGGTATCGAGCGCGAGCGCGTCGAGATGGGCGGCGACCTCCGGTACGAGGCCCTCGACCCACAACTCGATTCGATCATCCAACTCGAGGGCCGCGTCCCTCCGAAGGTCCTGCACGGCTCGCTGCAACTCGCGTGCGTCCCCCTCGGCGCGCAGCCCGGGGGTCAACTCCGTGTCGAGGACGACGACCAGGCCCTCGTCGTGGGCGACCGCGGTGCCTGGTCGCGGGGTCGCCAGGATCTCCACCTCGTCGGGGGCGAGCGTGACCCCGGCGAGCGTGACGCTCCCATCGGGGCCGATCACGAAGGCGCCCTCGCGCGCGGCTGCCATGACTGCGGGGATCGCGGCACCCAGCCGCTTGCCGATTCGCGGCAGGAGCGGCTTCACGCGTCGCTCCACGAGGCCCGATTCGTCGCCGATGATCTCGACGTCGCGGACGTTGACCTCGTCGCGGATCAGCGCCAGAAGGGACTCGCGCTCCGGCAACGCGGCGCCCGGAATGGCCAGCCACATCCGCGCGAGCGGCTGGCGAACCTTCAGGCCGGCGCCGCCGCGGAGTGTCCGCGCGAGTTCCACGGCGCGGCGAACGGTCGTCATCGATGCCTCGAGTGCGGGGTCGCGCTCTGCGGCCAGCTCGCCGGTCGGCCATGCCGTGAGATGGACGGAATCCGGCTCCCCGGAATTCTGGGCACCGACGAGGTTGGCATACATGGACTCGGACAGGAAGGGCAGGAGCGGGGCGACCACCCGGGCCAGCATCGAGAGAGCGCGGTGGAGGGTCGCAAAGGCGGTTGCGGCATCGGCGCGGTCGTCGTTTCGGCTGAAGCGCTTCCGCGACAGGCGCAGGTACCAGGTCGAGAGATCCTCGACGTAGGCGTCGATCAGGCGGGTTGCGCCGAGCGTGTCGTAGTCAGCCAACCGCTCCCCGACGCCGTCGGCGAGGGCGGCGGTGCGCGACAGGATCCAGCGGTCGAGCGGCGTCCGCCCGTCGCCCGGAGTCCGCCCGTCGGGCGGCGGCAGCGGGTCGCCCGGCGGCAGCGGCGGGTCGCCCGGCGGCAACTCGGTCCCGGGCGTCCACCCCGTCAGGCGTGCGTAGGTCACGAAGAACGCATAGACGTTCCACAGCACGAGCAGGCGGCGGCGCGCCTCATCCGCCGCGTGCCAGCCGAACAGGATGTTGTCGTCCGGTCGCGACGACATGTACAGCCAGCGCATGACATCGACGCCCATCCGCTCGGCCGCCTCGTCGAACTCGATGGCATTGCCCCAGCTCTTGTGCATCGCTCGTCCGTCCTCGGCGAACAACGTGGCGTAGCCAAAGATGGTCTTGAACGGCGGCTCGCGACGGAGGACCGTGGACATGGCCAGCATCGCGTAGAACCAGTTGCGGAACTGGCCCGGGAAGCTCTCGGTGATGAAGTCGGCGGGAAACCACTGCGCCCAGTAGTCGGGATCCTCGCGGAAGTGCATCGTCGAGAACGGCACGATCCCGGCATCGAGCCAGGGGTTGCCGACGTCCGGGATCCGGCGCACCGGCGCTCCGCACGACCGGCAGGCGATCGTCACTTCGTCCACGTACGGCCGGTGCGGCGTATGGCCCTCGAATCGCTCCCAGCCGTCGACCGCCCGTTCGCGCAGCTCCTCGCGGCCGCCCACGACATCGAACGTCCCGCAGGCGGTGCAGTCGTAGATCGGCAGCGCCAGCCCGTAGTAGCGCTTCTTGCTGATCATCCAGTCCTGCATGTTCAGGAGCCAGTCCAGCTCCCGTTCGTAGCCGAAGCCCGGGATCCAGCGGATCCGGTCGACGGATTCCATGATCTGGTAGCGCAGGCTCGCATCGATCTGCTCCGCGGTGAGCGTCTCGCGCGGCTGGTCGTACACCGGGCCCATGTCGACGAACCACTCATCGACGAGGCGGAAGATGAGCGGGGTGTGACACCGCCAGCAGTGCGGGTAGCGGTGGTGTACGTTTCGAGCCGGTAGAACCGGCCCGTGCGACGCAGGTGCTCGACGATCGGCTCGGTAACCTCCCGGACGTCGCGGCCGGACAGCGCCCCGAACCCCTCGAGGACGATCCCCGACTCGTCGAGCGGGGCCACCACCGGCAGGCCGAGCGCCTTGCCGAGCTGGAAGTCCTCGGCGCCGCAGCCGGGCGCGATGTGGACGATGCCCGTGCCCTCGTCATCGCCGACCTCCGTCCACGGCACCACGCGATGGACATATGGGCTGCCATCAGAGCCACGCTCGGAGAATGCCTCGCGAACGGCCGGAAGGTCGTCAAACGGTCCGCTATACGTCCAGCCGACGAGGTCGGACCCGGGCCGCTCTTCGAGTACCTCGAAGGGGCCTTCGAGCGCGGAGCGCAGAGTGCCCTTGCCCAGCCAGATCGTCTCGTCCCCCTGGCGCACCTTGACGTACGTGAGGTCCGGGCCGACGGCCGCGGCCACATTCGAGGTCAGGGTCCACGGCGTCGTCGTCCACACGAGAAGCGATTCGCCGGGGCGATCCAGGAGCGGCAACCGGATCGTGAGCCCCGGGTCGTCCCGATCCTGGTAGCCCTCGTTCATCTCCATCTGGGACAGGCCGGTGCCACAGCGGGCGCACCACGGCATCGTGTCGTGGCCCTTGTAGATCCAGCCGCGCCGATGGCACTCCGCGAGGAATTCCCAGATCTGGTCGTTGTTCTCGTTGGAGAAGGTGAAGTAGGAGCCGCCGATGTCGGGCATCCCCAGCCGCCCGACGAGCATCTCGACCGTGTCCGAGACGGGCCCGGCGACGCCCGCCGTCGTGGCTGCCGACGCCGGATCGGCGGCGAGCAGATCGCGCAGGCGGCGCAGTTCGTCGGGATCGTTCCAGTCCATCCACATGCCGAGGCGGATCGACTGCTCGGTCTGACGCGCGGCGTAGGTCAGGACCCGCTGCTTGCACAGGGACACGAACTCCGCGATCCCGAAGGCCTCGATGTCGCGCTTGCTGGTGAACCCCAGGTCGCGCTCGACATTCACCTCGACCCAGAGGCCCTGGCAGTCGAACCCGTTCTGCCAGCGCTGGTCCTCGCCGAGCATGGCGTGGAACCGGCAGAAGACGTCCTTGTAGGTTCGGCCCCAGGCGTGGTGCACGCCCATCGGGTTGTTGGCCGTGATCGGCCCGTCGAGGAAGCTCCAGCGCGGCCCCCCGGCGTTCTGGGCCCGAAGCCGGGCGAACGTCCGCCGCTCTGCCCAGCCGGCGAGAGTGTCGTGCTCCTGGGCGATCAGGTCGGGGCGCGATGGGACCGGTGCGAACATCTGGCCTCGGGTGCGGATGGGTGCCGAACGGCAGCACGGCCGGCCGCGGGGCCGGTCGGGTCCGAGTATCCTACCCGCGATGCTGTCCGCGCAGGGACCGCGCACGCGGGCCCGGTCTCCATTTGCCGCCGCCTTCCTCTCGGTCGTCTTCCCGGGGCTCGGCCATGCCTACGCGGGCGCGTGGTCGCGAGCCCTCACCTTCGCCGCGGCCCCATTCCTCGTCATCGCCCTCCTCGCCGGGATCGTGCTCCGCCTCGACGTCTTCGACCTCGCCGGTCTGGCGCTCCAGGGGTGGGTACTCACCTCGATCTTTGTGGTCAACCTCATCGCGATGGCCTATCGCGGGCTCGTCGTCATCGATGCCTTCCGCGTGACCCACCTGCTCAACGAGATCGCCGCCAGCGGCGACGGCCGCCTCGGGCGGGCGCGCCTCCCGTTCCGTCCGGCCTCGATCGTCGGCCTCGCCGCGGTCCTCCTCGTGATGTCCGGCGGCCACGTCGTCGTCGCGCGCTACGACCTGCTGGCGATGAACCTCGCCGACTGCATCTTCGGCGACGAGGGCAGCTGCGACAGCCCGGGAGCCTCGCCATCACCGCCGGCGACGGGGTCCGCGTCCTCGGCGCCCGTGGCGTCGGCAACGATCCCGGGCCAGACCGCGCCACCGGTTGCCTCCATCCCGCCGTGGGACGGCACCGAGCGCCTCGACATCCTGCTCATCGGGACGGACCAGCGTCCGAGCGAGGGAACGTTCAACACCGACACGTTGATCGTGGTCTCGATCGACCCGACGACCCGCCAGGTGGCGATGTTCAGCCTGCCCCGCGACACCGTCGACGTGCCGCTGCCGGCCGGACCCGTGCGCTCGGCCTACGGCCCCGTGTATCCGCGCAAGATCAACGCGTTCTACACGGCCATCCGCAACCGTGCCGACCTGTTCCCGGGAACGGACCGGACCCGCGGCTTCAACGGGCTGAAGGCGGTCCTCGGCGAGCTGTACGGGATCGACATCCGGTACTACGTCGAAGTCAACTTCATCGGCTTCACCGAGGTCGTCGATGCCATGGGTGGCGCGACGATCAACGTCCAGGTTCCGCTCGTCGACGATCACTTTCCCGGCGAGAACGGGCGCGCGCGCCGCATCTACATCCCCGCCGGCGTCCAGCACATGACCGGATCCGAGGCGCTCGTCTACGCCCGATCGCGTCATGGGTCCAACGACTTCGATCGCGCCCAGCGCCAGCAGCGCGTGCTGCTCTCGATGCGCGAACAGGCGGACATCCCGACCCTCCTGCCGCGCGTCCCCGAACTGGTCGCGGCCCTGAGCCAGACCGTCCGCACCGACATTCCGCGCGAGTTGCTGCCCGACCTGCTCGGTCTCGCGGCGGGCATCGACACGAAGGACATTCGCTCGTTCGTGTTCACCCCGCCGTTCTACCAGACCGAGTACCAGTCCAGCCCACGCGGCTACATCCTGGTGCCGAAGCTCAACCGGATCCGCGCGGCCGTCCGCGATGCCTTTGAGACCGACCCGGCCCTGCAGGCCACCAGGGAGGCGCTGGCCGCCGAGGGCGCCACGGTGTGGATCCTCAACGGGTCGCGCGTTGCCGGCCAGGCCGGGCGGATCGCCGCGTACCTCGAGTACCTCGGCGTGACCGCCTCCGCCCCTAACCAGCGACCGGATGGCGGGATCCCCGCCAATACCTCGATCGTGGTCTACAACGGAGCCGAACTGACGAGACCGGCGACGGTGGCCTTGCTGGAGGCCGCCTTCAGCGTCACGGCGACGCTCGCAACCGATCCCACGGCTCGTGCCGAGTTCGTGATCACGACCGGCAAGGCCACCCCCGACCTCGCGCTGCCCTCGACGCCCTGACCGCGAGCGCGCGTCAGGTCTTCTCGGTCACCTGGTACTCGAGATATCGACCGGTCATCAAGCGGGTCTGCGCGTCGAGCGCGGGCAGGTTGGAGAACACCAGGCCGACCACGGGGAGCAGCAGCCACTGGAGCCGCGAGGCGACATGGCGCCCGATCCCCCACTCCACCGGTCGTCGCGGCGCGATCCGCTCCTCGACGTCCATGAGGATCGCGAAGCAGCAGAAGGCGCCGGTCAGCAGCCACGCCGCGTAGACCGGCAGGTTCTGCCCCAGCGTGGTCTGGGCGAACGCGGGGTTCAGAAGCAGGGGCAGGTTGGAGCCGAACAAGATCACGAAGGGGGCGATCGCCCAGTTGAGGTGATCGAGCCACAGGCCGCCGAGGCGCCGGATGCGCAACCAGCGCGGAATCTCCGGATGATCCAGGGCATTGCGGATGTAGTAGGGGATGTCCGTGATTCCCCAGGCCCACCGCCGTATCTGGAGGTACTGCTGGACGAGGGTGCGCGGGTACGATCGCCCGCGGACCGCATCGCCGTACATCGGGATGAACAGCGGGATCGCCTGGAACTCGCCGGAATACCGAAAGAACGACTTCCAGTAGAAGCGGCTGTCCTCGGGAATCGCGTCGGTCGCCCAGTAGCCCACCTCGTCGAGCGTCTGGAGCGACACCGCGTACGACGAGAAGCTGACGAGCCGTTCGGGCGTCAGCGACTTCCACATCTGGACATGGGTTGCACCGATGGCCACGAGGCGCACCACCATCGGCGTCGCCCACAGATTGTTGTGGAACATCGGAACGGGTTGGTACAGCCGTCGGAAGCGGTCCGGGTCCGTCAGGAAGACGTGGCTCAGATAGCCGAAATACTGCGGATGGACCCGGTAGTCGGCGTCGAGGTCGGTGACCAGCACCTCGGCGGGATCGAACCCGCGCGAGACCAGCTCGCGATGCAACCAGCGACCGCCATAGGCCATCGCCGAGGACTTGCCGACGACGATGCCCGGCTCGAGAGGATCGAGGATGTGGAAGAACGCAAGGAAATGCTCGCCGTAGGCCTCGCGCAGCCGTGCGACGTGCGCACGTCCGACCTCGTCGGACTCGCGGGTGATGATGGCCACCATCCGGCGCTCCCGAGGCCAGTCCGTCGCCGCCAGCGCCTCAAGCGTCGCCGCAAGCTTCTCGTAAGGTTCCGTGTACGTCGGGATCAGCGCGACGTGCCACAGTCGGTCGGGATCGGGGAGAGCGGCCCCGCGGCGAGCCAGGAGCCGTTCGACGCTACGCGCCTCATCGCGGACCCGTCGCAGTTCGCGACGGCCGCCGTCGGCTTCCGCCCGACGACCGTGGATCTCGAGCAGCGCGACCCGGTCCTCGATGCGCCTCGTCCGCTCGACGAGGTACGCCCGGCGCGCCGGCAAGTCGCGCAGGCCGAACGTCCGGGCTCGCCAGTTCATGTCGGTCACGCTGCGGATCCGGTTCGAGGCAACCACGACGCTTCCCGTCAGGGTCACAGCCTTGTACAACCAGTAGACGTCGAAGGTAAGGACGAACCAGGCCACGACCTCGGGCCAGCGAAGGGACAGGGCGATCGGCGCCAGGATCAGCGTCCAGCTGGCGAGACCCGGCACGACCTCGAGCGCTCGACCGAGCGTCCGGGCCCGACCGGATGCCCGGGCTTCGCGCGGCGCACCATGGCCCGCCGACGAATCGACGAGCCGCGGTCCAAGCAGATCGAGTGCGGTCATGGTCGATCCCCCGCCGGCCGACGGCGTCGGCCGGCGCTCAGTCGCCGTCGGCGATTGGCGTCAGCCAATGCATGTACTCGGGCAGTCGGCCATGGACCGCATCGAAATAACGGTCCTTGATGGCGCGTGTGATCGGGCCGACCTGTCCGCCGCCGATCGGGCGATGGTCCAACTCGATGATCGGCGAGATCTGGACGCCGGTGCCACACAGGAACGCCTCGTCGGCAACGTAGATCTCCGACCGATCGATCGAGCGAACCTCGACCGGGAAGCCCTCCGCCGCGGCCAGTTCGATGATCGCCTTGCGGGTGATCCCCTCCAGGATGTCGTCGCTGACGGGCGGGGTGATGATGACGCCGTCGCGGACGACGAACAGGTTCGCCGCAGACGCCTCGGAGGCGTGCCCGTCGGCCGTCAGGACGAGCGCTTCATCGAAGCCGTTGAGCTCCGCCTCCGACTTCTGGAACGCCATGTTCACATAGCCGCCCACGATCTTGCCCCGTGCCGGCAGCGCGTCGTCCATGTTGCGCCGCCACGTGGAGGTCATGAGCCGCACGCCGGTTTCGGTATCGATGTAGTTCCCAAACGGCGTCGTGAACACGTATAGCTGGTGCTCCAGGTTGTGGAGTCGCACCCCGATGGCCGGCGTCGACTTGTAGAACGACGGTCGGATGTAGACGTCCTCGCGAAAGTGGTTGCGTCGAACGGTCTCTGTGATGATTCCGACCAGTTCGTCCACGGAGGGCAGGTCGCGCATGAGGAGCATCCCGGCGTTCGCCCGGATGCGCTCCGCGTGTTCGCGAACCTTGAGACCGTACAGCCGGCCCTCGTCCGCGTTCCAGTAGGCGCGAATGCCTTCGAATACGGCCGTTCCGTACATGAATGCGTGGGTCATGATGTTGACCCTGGCGTCCCGAAGGGGGACGTATTGGCCCTCGAAATAGCAGGTCAGGGTCTCAATGGCCTTCGACGCGGACTTGGCCGAATGCTCGGTGATCATGCGGGCTGACTCCTGGAGCCGGCGACAACGAAGCCGGCCGCGTGAACGTGCGGCGCCGCCGGAAGCCGTCCGAGTATAGCAGCGGGTTCGCAGCCACCCCGAGGCAGCGCCGAGGCAGGGTTCATCCGGCCGCTCGGTCGGCCCCGGCCGCTCGGTCGGCACCGGCCGCTCGGTCAGCCCCCGCCCCCCATCACCATGGCCACGACGAAGCCGAGGTAGATCAGGTAGAACAGGCCGCCAACCAGCAGGCCGCGGCCGCGCAGACGCCCGGAACGCGCCATCGGGATGAAGATGAAGGCCGACGAGACAAAGGCAATCCCAGCCGACACGAAGGCGACGGCTGTCTCGGGCCCAAACGACCAGGCCGACGAGGCGAAGACGAGCGCCACCACCGTCGGAATCGTCGACTGGAAGACCATGGCGCCGGTGATGTTGCCCATGGCCAGGGTGTCCTTGCCCTGGCGGACCCAGATGATCGAGTTGAACTTCTCGGGGAGCTCCGTGGCAATCGGCGCAATGATCAGGGCGAGGATGATCCCGGGGATGCCCACAACCTCGGCAAGGTGCTCGACGGCACCCACGAAGAAGACGGCACCGGCGATGATCAGGCCGAGGGCGGCCAGGACCTGGGCACTGACCACCCGAAGCCGCGGGGCACCCGGGTCTTCACGGTGCCCTGCGCGGTCCAGCCGATGGAAGCGAAGCGGCGGCAGGTGCGCCGCGTCGACGTCCGCATCGCCCTCGAAGTGGCCTTTCACGTACCAGGCGTAGATCCCGAGGAGGGTTACCGCCACCAGCCACTTCGGCCAGACGGGGTCGAGCGGCAGGAAGGCGGCCCCGACAGCGAGCGCATACGCCACCGCGAAGTAGCGCATGTCGTGCCCGAGGACGTCGGTGTTCACCGGCATGACGTCGCCGGCGGGGCGGCGACGGGCCATGAACAGCACCGCGATGCCGGTCACGAACATCGCCAGGGTCGAGAGCATGAAGGGCGCTCCCAGGATCGCCCCGATCCCGACGGCGTGCGAGGCGACGCCCGTCCCGAACAGGATTGCCACGATCGGGATCATCGTCTCGGGGAGGGCCGTCCCGACCGCGGCCAGGACCGATCCAACGGCCCCCTCGGCCAGGTTCAGCTTGCGACCGAACCACTCGATGCCGTTCGTGAAGAGTTCGGCTCCCAGCAGGATCACGAGCAGCGCAATGGCCAGGATGACGAGGTCCATGTGCGGTCAGGGCTCCACGATGAGGGCCAGGGCGATGCTGGCGGCGATGACGACAAGGATGAGCAGTGAGATCGCGGCCATGCGCGGCTCGTTCGATCGAAGATACCCGACCAGGGCCGCGAGGACCCGGACCGACGGTGTCGCGACCAGGACGAGGAGACCCAGCCACAGCAGGCCGTCCGGCCGAAGGTCAACGAGGTCCGCGGGGATCGCGGTTGGATCAAAGCGTGGCGCGCCCGCGAGGGGTGAGATGCCGGCAACGAGCAGCGCGACGACGCCGGCAACGAGCAGCGCGATCGACAGGTACACGCCGAGTCGCAGCAACCGGGCGATCGACGCCTCGAGGGACATCAGCCGATCCCCAGGGCGCGACGGATCATCAGGACCGCGCTGTACAGGAGCACGGCGACGAACAGGATTCGCAGCTGCGGCAGCGGAACCCGGTGGGCAACCCGCGACCCGATCGATGCGCCGACAAAGACACCGACCGCCACAGGCCCCGCGACATAGGGATCGATACCGTCCCGGGCGAGGTAGACGATCGCGCCGGCGGAGGCCGTCACGCCGATCATCAGGTTGCTCGTTGCGGTCGCAACCCGGAGTGGCACGCCCATGACGACGTGCATGACCGGCACCTTGATGAGGCCGCCACCAATGCCGAGCAATGCCGACACGACGCCGGCACCCACGCTGGCCACGGCCCCGCGGCCGCGATTCCGCGCGACGTATCCGGTGTCGCCATCCGGGGCACCCACCTGACGGCGACCGGCCCGCCACATCGACGTCGCCGAGTAGACGAGCAGGCCGGCAAACAGCGCCGCAAGCAGCCGTTCCTCGACGAGGAAGGCGATCATGGCCCCGAGGAGCGCCCCGGCCGCCGTGAACAACTCGAGCGTCATGCCCAGGCGAAGGTCCGCGACGCGACGCTCCAGGTAGACGGCCGCCGCGGCCCCGCTAGTCACGATGACGGCGATCAGGGACACGCCGACCGCCTCGCGAAGCGGCAGGCCGAAGCCGAGCGTCAGCAGCGGCACGATGAGGATCCCGCCGCCCAGGCCCAGCAGAGAGCCGAACACGCCGGCGGCGGCGCCGCCGGCGATCAGCAGGAAGGCGACGACCACGTCACGGCCGTCCGACGAGCATCGCGGCCCGTCGTTGGATCAGGGTCGGAGGTGCTGAGGCGCGTACGGGAGGAGAGCGACGTGTCGGGCACGCTTCAGCGCCACCGACAGCTCGCGCTGATGACCGGCACACGTGCCGGTCTTGCGTCGCGGCTCGATCTTGGCCCGCTCCGACAGGAAGCGGCGGAGGCGGTTGACCTCCTTGTAATCGATCTCCGCGGTCTTGTCGGCACAGAACGTGCAGACCTTGCGGCGGCGTCGATCGCGATAGAAGTCGTCGCGCTTGCGAGATTTGACTGGGGGCATCGGTGTCGTCCTCCTCAGAGGGGGTCAGAAGGGAAGGTCGTCGAGTTCGGTGTCGTCGCCGGGACCGGGTTCCGCCGGTGGCCGCGCGCCGGCAGGGCGGTCGGCTGGGCTGAAGGTGCCCTCGCCGTCCTCCCGGGTTCGCTTCTCGAGGTTGACGAGGCTGTCCGCGGTGATCTCGAGCGAGGTCCGCTTCTGTCCGTCGCGGCCCTCGAACTCGCGGGTCTTGAAGCGGCCCTCGACGAACACGCGGTTGCCCTTGCGCAGGTTCTCCGCAGCGCGTTCGGCGCGATCTCCCCAGACGCTGATTCGGAACCAGTCGGTCGCCTCGACCCACTCGCCCGTCTGCTGGTTCTTGGTGCTCTGATTCACGGCCACATTGAACTGGGTCACCGGCCGGCCGTTGGGCGTATAGCGCATCTCGGGGTCCGCCCCGAGGTTGCCGATGATCATGACCTTGCAGAGTGCCATCGCAGCAACCTCTCAGTCGATGGCGGCCGGTGCCGCCTCAGTCTCGGATTCGTCAATCCGCTCCGTGCCGTCGTCGGCGTCGTCCTCGTCGGACGGCAGCGCGTCGTCGTCGGCATCGTCGGCGTCGTCCATGCCGTCGACCCCATCGGCACGGGCCGCGCGCGCTGGGCGCTCCTTGCGCGTGACGAGGTGGCGGATGACCTCTTCGGTGATGAGCAGGCCACGCTCCAGCTCGGCAATGCCGTCGGGGGGCGACTCGAACACGATGATGAAGTACGAGCCTTCACGGAACCGATCGATCTGGTACGCCAATCGGCGGCGCCCCCACGGGGCGACTTTCACGATCTGGCCGCCACCGGCCACGATCTGGCGGGTGGTCTTGTCGATGACCGCCTGGCTCTTGTCGTCCGGGGCATCCGGGCGAATCACGAGCATGAGTTCGTATCGGCGCATGGGCCGTCTGCACTCCTTCCAATGGGATCTGCCCTGCTGACGGCCGTGGCCGGCACAGAACGGAAAGGACGGTCGGCAGTTTAGCACGATCCCGCCTGCGGGCCGGCCGGGTAGCCGGAGCGCCCGTGGCAGCCGCCACCGCGACCAGGGCCGCCGATGTATCCTCAGGCTGGTCCGGGGGGAGCATCGCCCGGATGACGTCCGCATCGCAAATTCGCTCATCCGGAGGTTGCGTGCCCAGTTCCATCCTGCTCGTCGAGACGGATCCCGCCGCTGCCGAGGCGATCAGCAGGATCCTCATCGGCTCCGGTCATGCGGTCACGACCGTGGCGGATCCGGCCACGGCCTTCGCCAGCGTCGCCAACCATCAGCTCGTGATCATCGACGTGGCCCAGGCCGAGCCGACGGGCGTCGATGTCTGTCGCCAGATTCGGGCAACGCCGTCGCTGGCCTCCGTCCCCGTGCTGTGCGTGTCTCCGGCGGACGACATCGAAGAGCGGATCCGGTTCCTCGAAGCGGGCGCCGACGACGTCATCCCGCGGCCGTTCGACGATCGCGAACTCGAGGCGCGCGTCGAAGCACTCATGCTCCGCTTCCGGCGAACGCGCGATCGCGCCGCACCCATCATCGCCGATGGGTCGATCTCCGCAACGGTGCGGATCGTGGCCGTCTTCAGCCCGAAGGGTGGAGTCGGCACGACGACGATCGCCACCAACGTGGCCCTGGCCGGTGCGCTCCGCCGACCGGATCGCGTGGCGATCGTGGATCTGGCATTGCCATTCGGGTCGGTCGCGACCCACCTCAACCTGGCCGTGAAGCAGACCATTGCAGACCTCGTTCGTGACGAAAGCGCCATGCAGGAGCCCGAGATCCTGCGCTCCTACGCCACGCGTCACGACAGCGGACTGCACGTGCTTGCCGCTCCAGGCTCGCCCGGGTTGGCCGAGCTCGTGGAACCTGCGCACATCGGACCGCTGCTCACCACCGCACTCGGGACGTTCGACGCCCTCGTCGTGGACGCCGGCTCATCGCTGAGCGACCGGACGATGACCGTCCTCGAGCGTGCCAATTCGATCCTCGTCCCGCTGAGCCCGGAGATTGCGGCACTGAAGGCCGTCCATGCCCTGCTCGAGTTCCTGACCGAGGCGGGGTCGGTTCCGGCCAAGATGTCGTTCGTCCTGAACAACACCTTCGCTCGCGAGATCCTGCGCCAGCGCGATGTCGAAAGCAGCCTCGGCATGCGCGTTGCCCTCGATCTCCCGTACGACCCGTTCGTGTACCTCAAGGCCGTCAACGAGGGCATCCCCGTCGTGCAGGGAGCCCCGCGTTCACAGGCTGCCGAGCGACTCGGCCGCCTGTCGGCGATGGCGTTCGGGGAGGACGGCGCGACGCCCGGCGACGCTCCCGCCAAGAAGCGGCGTCTTGGGGGGCTTCTCAAGCGCTGACCGGCATCGCCGTTCGGGTCGTCGCGCCTGGTCTTGCGATCGTTTTCGGGACCGCTCTACACGTCGGCTGCGCGACTTCTGCGGTTTCGCACAGATCCAGCGCCGCCTCGGACCAGTCGGCGGCCGCGTCATGTACGTCGACGGAGACGATCGCAGGATCGAGTCGGTGAGCGTGCATCCATACCCGACTTCCGGGAAGCGTCCTGTGATGGGCCCGGGTAATCAGATTCGGGCCGAGCGAGCGTGGCACAGCATCCAGAACGCCAGAATCGCTGACCGGTCACGCTCGCTGACCCCTGATCTCACTACTGGGAGTAATCATCGGCGGGAGCGGACACGGACGCGGGAGCGGACACGGACGCGGGAGCGGACACGGACGCGGGAGCGGACACGGACGCGGGAGAGGACACGGACGCGGGAGCGT
>JANNUK010000352.1:0-33801 GCA_031395155.1 Chloroflexota bacterium
CAGGTCGCCGCCCGGTCCCACGGTCAGGCACTGGGTGGCGCCAAGGTGTCGCCATTCCGCCTGCCAGTTGCCGTCCGGATCGAAGATCTGGATCCGATGGTTGTGGCGATCGCTGACGAAGACCCGACCGTCGGGCGAGACCGCGACAGAGTGCGGCGTGTCGAACTCTCCCGGTCCGCTGCCACGATGACCCCAGGCGCGGATGAAGCCGCCATCCGGGTCAAGTCGGACGACGCGCGAGTTGCCATAGCCGTCGGAAACGTAGATGGATCCGTCGGCACCGAAGGCCACGTCGGTCGGCGCGTGGAAGGACCGCGCGTCGTCACCGCTCACGTCCGGCGTGCCGAGTTCGAGGAGGACCTCGCCATCGACCGTGGTCTTGAGCACGCGATGCCGGCCGCAGTCGGTCAGCCAGAGGTGGCCCTCGCGATCAAGCCGCATGCCGTGCGGAAGGCCGATATCCGCGTCCCAGCTGGACACCGCATGGGCGTCCTGGTCGAACAGGACGACGGGGGCGATCGCCGGGCCCCGATGGAAGACCACGATCCGGCCGTCCGCGGCCTGGACGACGGCCGACACGCGACCGAACCAGGCACCCGGTGGCAGCCCGTCCTGGCCCCATCGGCTGTCGGCGATATACCTGAGCGGGGCGCCCGGCGGCGTGCCCCAGATGCCGGGCTGGTCGTCGTCACCCACGAGTCCCACTGTACAGCCTGACGACAATCCCAACCGGTTGTTGTCGCCGTACTGCAGGACGCCGCCTGCGACGATCCCGTCGATTGCGCGGCGCGAACGACGACGCTAGGGTCGCATCAATGTCGACGCCCGAGGATGTCGTCCAGCGCCAGCTCGATGCCTTCAACGCCCATGATCTCGACGCGTTCCTTCCGCTCTTCGACGACGATGTCGTGATCGTCGACCTGGTCGACGGGTCGGAGGTCCTGCGCGGCAGCGAAGCCTTCCGCGATCGTTACGTCGCGGTCTTTCGCGACAGGCCACACGTCCACGCTCGCCTCGCCGACCGACTGACGCTTGGCGCGTTCGTGGTCGACCGTGAGCGACTGACCGACGGGGACGACCGGGTGTCCGAGGACGCGCTGGCGATCTACGAGGTGGTCGATGACGTAGTGACCCGCATGTGGTTCATCGAGCCCCAGCATCGCCGACGTGGTCTCGCCTGATCCCGGGTGACCGTCAGGCTTCCGGGTCCGCCGCCGTCCGCCCACGGGCATGAGGCCCCAATCGAGAAGCGAGAACCTTGAGGCCCGTGGTCAACCCAACTCCACAGCGACGGCCGCGCCGGATCGCGCCGATGCCTCTGCGGCGGTCAGCATCGCGGTGGTCCGCCGGCCCTCGTCGCCGCTCACCAACGGATCGTGCCCGTCGCGGACGGCCGCGACGAGGTCCTCGAGCTGGCGGGCATACGCCTGGAGCCTGATCGGGTCGTTGGCGTCCAGCGGATCGAAGGACGGCATCTCCGCGGCGACCTCCCAGCCGTCCCCGCGGCCGAGCAGGAGCCGTCCGTATGGATCGAGCTGGATGATCCCGGTCGAGCCGATGATGACGAACTCCCACGTCGAGGCGAGGCCGGGCTTCGGCGTCTCGTAGGTCATCAAGACCTGGACGAGCGCGCCGGATGCCATCTCGTACTGCGCCATGGCACTCTGCCCGACGTCGGGCGGGTTGCCCGAAAAGTTCGTGATCCGGGCGTAGGCGCGGGCCGGCTCACTGCCGCTGAGCCAGCGGATCAGGTCGCAGCCATGGGCGGACCATGACGCCCAGGCCGTCTGCTGTGCCGGATCGAGCTTCCACTCGTCGCCGCGTGCCTTGAGGTCCCACCAGCCCACCTCGGCGCCGGTCAGTCGGACCATACGGACGGAGCCTATCGCGCCCTCCGCGATGAGCCGATGAGCGGCCGATGGGGTGTCACGGAAGCGATGCTGCGAGACGACCGAGAGCCGGACGCCGGTCGCTCGGCAGGCATCGACCATCGCCGCACACTCGCGGGTGTCCTGCGCCATCGGCTTCTCGACGAGCACGTGCTTGCCGGCTGCGGCGGCGGCCAGGGTCTGGGCGAGGTGGACTGCCGGCGGGGATGCCAGGATCACCATGTCGACGTCAGCGCGGGGGATCAGCGTCTCGGGCGACGACTCGAGCTCGACCCCGTAGTCCGCGGCGAGCGCAGCCGCCCGACCCCCACCGGCGACCGCGACAAGGGTCGTCCCCTCGGCATGGTGCGCGGCAACCGCGGACCACGTGCGGCCCATGAACCCGGATCCGACGACCCCGATGCGAATGGTCATGTCAGTGGCTCCTTGACGTGGTCGAAGCAATCGATGCCGGCGCTGCGCACGTCGTCGATGAGCTCATAGACGCCCTCGTCCGAGTCGACCAGGCCCGGTACGCCGCAGATGATCCGATCGAGGCCGAGCTCGACCCAGTGCGCGAACTCCTCGGATCGGCTGGTCAAGGTGCTGAAGTCGGCCGACATGATCGCCGGCACATCCTCCTGGCGCATCATCCGCTGGCGGCCGATGGTCTTCAGCCCGGGGTACGGCCAGGCCGGGTTGGTGCCGCCCACGATCATCAGGCTCGCGGGGTCGCGGCCGATCTCCTCGCACCGCCCGCGGACCGCGGCGATGGCGTCAGCCATCTCGTCGGGCGCGGCGTCGATGTTGACCTCATCGCAGTACCGGGCGGCGAGCCGGAACGTGACGTTGCGCCCGTGCCCACCGATAGCCAACCTGACGTGATCGCCGCCGCCCGTGCGCGGCGAGTTGGCCACATCCTCGACACGAGCGCGCTCGCCGACGAACGTAAAGGGCGGCTCGTCCCGCCGGGTCATCCGGCTGATGATCTCCAAGTGCTCGGACAGGATCGCCATCCGCTCCTTGAGCGCAGGGAAGGGTTGGCCAAACGCACGTGCCTCGTTCTCCTTGAAGCCGGCCCCGAGTCCGAGGATCAGCCGGCCGCCGCTGATGGTGTCGAGGGTCGACGCCATCTTTGCCGTCATCGCCGGATTGCGAAACGTGGAATTGATGACGCCGAACCCGATGTCGACACGCGGGACGGCCGCCGCGATCGCCGTGTGGAGCGTCACGCCATCGAAGGAGAATCCCTCGGGGTCCCACTTGGCCAGGACATGCTCGCCCGCCCACAGCGAATCGAAGCCGAGCCGCTCACCGAGCCTGGCGACCGTGAGGATCCGCTCCCAGGCCGCCGCGGCCGTCCAGCCCTCGAACTCGTTGAAATAGCCCTGCGGCAACAAGAGGCCGATCTTCATGGAGCGCTTCCTCGGTGGCCATGCCGGCCATCTGCCGTCCGTCACCGGGAATGGTATTACACTCAAACTGCAACATTACTGGCGGAGTGCACCACCCTGATCCCACCGTCCTCACCGCCTCGCCTGCTGCCTCATGGCGTCACCGGGAGCGCAGATGCATGACCTCCTGATTCGCGGTGGCTCGGTCGTCGATGGGACTGGGGCACCTGCGAGACGATCGGATGTCGTCGTCGACGGTTCGCGGATCGTGGCGGTCGGGCCGGGCGCCTCGGACGGATCGACGAGGCGCGTCCTCGATGCTGACGGTCTCGTGGTGGCGCCCGGTTTCATCGACATGCACTCACACGCCGACTTCACGCTGCCGTTCTATCCGGGAGCACGTAACTCGCTCGGCCAGGGCGTGACGACGGAGGTGCTCGGCAACTGCGGGTATTCGCCGGCGCCGGTTGCGACCGACGCGGGCCGCGCCGACGAACAGCGCGCGGCCTGTCACGGGCTAGGGCCTGGACTGGCGTGGGATTGGCACTCATTCGGCGAATTCCTCGACCGGCTCGATGCGGCGCGACCGGCCGTGAACTGTGTCCAGCTTGTCGGCCACGGCATGCTGCGGCTGGCGGTCGTGGGCGCCGATCAGCGGGCGGCGACCGACCCGGAATTGGCTGCCATGCAGGCGAAGGCAGCCGACGCGCTCGCCGCTGGCGCGTGGGGGATGAGCACCGGCTTGGTCTACCCGCCCGGCGCGTTCGCCTCGACGGACGAGATCGTACGAGTGGGGCAGGCGCTCCAGCCTCTGGACGGGCTGTATGCGAGTCACATCCGCGATGAGACCGACGGGTTGGCCGATGCGCTATCGGAGGCCGTGCGGATCGGCCAGCGGCTCGGCGTCCGGGTCCAGGTCTCGCACCTGAAGGCCGCCGGTCGCTCGAACCACGGACGCGCCGCCGAGGCGCTGTCCATCCTGCGCGCGGCGCGAACGGCCGGCGTTCGCGTGACGCAGGATGCCTATCCGTACACGGCCGGCAGCACCCTCCTGACCCAGCTGCTCCCGCCCTGGGTCCACGACGGCGGGACGGACGAGCTGGTGGCCCGCCTGGGCTCCGCGGATATCCGGGCACGAATCGCCGACGATATTCGCGACGGCCTCCCGGGCTGGCCCAACTACAGCCAGTCGAGCGGCGGGCCGGATTCCATCAGGATCGCGGCGGTCGCCCGGCCGTCGCTCGCTGGGCTGGAGGGCCTGACGCTGACCAGGGCCGCGGCGATAGCCGGCACGGACACACTGACCGTCGTGCTCGACACGATCGTCGCCGACCGTGGGGCGACCACCATGATCGTCTCGCTCATGGACGAGGCGGATGTCGACGCGATCCTGGACGATCCACATACGGCGATCGGCTCCGATCAGCTGGGCGTCACCTCGCCGGACGCCCGCGTGCATCCTCGAGCCTATGGGTCGTTCGTCAGGGTGCTGGGGCGATACGTTCGGGATCGTGGCCGGCTCGACCTCGCCGCGGCGATCCACCGGATGACCGGTTTCCCGGCCGACATCCTTGGTTTGTCCGACCGGGGACGAATCACGGCGGGCGCAATCGCCGATCTCGTCGTTTTCGACCCCGACAGGGTGGCCGACCTGTCCACCTACGAGGCGCCGAACCTGTCACCGGTCGGCGTCGAGGCCGTCCTGCTGGGCGGGCGATTCGCTTTCGATCGAGGCGAGGCGGTGGACGTGCGTCTGGGCCGCGTCCTGCGACGGACCCTCAGTGGACCCCGCCGGCCGCGTCGATCGGAATGACCTCGACCACCGCCTGCCCGCGCAGCCCGAAGAACCGGCGAGCGAGGTTCGAGACCGAACAGACATGGTTCGGGACGACCCGGATCCGGTCGCCGATCGCGATTGGTGAGTCGGCCGGGATGTCCAGGACGCCATGTTCTTCCGACAGACGGACGAGGGAGCCCTGCGCGTCGATCAATCGCCCGAACTCCTTGAGCAGGCTGCTCGAGTGTGCGCCTCGGTCCAGCCCGAAGGTCTTCGATCCGGCATCGATCACAGCGCGGTCGGGCGCCGGCCTGCTCACGACGGTCGTCGCGATCGACAGCGCGCAGTGATCGCTGGTCGTCGTGCCGAGCGCCACCTGGAGGTCGTCGTAGAAGACGTACGTCCCGGGTCGGAACTCGGTCAACCCAGTGGCGCTGTCCAGGAATCGTGCTGTCGGCGTGGATCCGGCACTGACGGTGGGGACAGGGATCCCGATCGCGCGCGTGGCGAGAGCGGCGTCCACGACCGATCGGGTCTCTGTGGCGGCGATCGCCTCGACTTCACCCGCGTCGCGCGCGCCATACGACTGTCCCGCGTGGGTGAACATCCCGGTCAACCGAAGCCCATCGAAGTCTGCCACCGCGCGCGCCAGCTCGGGCGCTTCGGCGGGCAGGACCCCGCAGCGCATGAGGCCGCTATCGATCTCGATCCACACATCGATCGCGATCCCGGCTGCCGACGCGGCAGCGGAGATCCGCGCCGCGCCGACGGCACTGTCGACGGCGAGCGTGAGCGGCGTCCTCGCAGCCAACCGCATGGCGCGATCCAGCTTGGGTGCTGCCACGATCTGGAAGGCGAGGAGGATCGGGGCTCTGACCCCGGCGGCGACGAGCGCCTCCGCCTCGTCGAGCTTGGCCACGGTGATCCCGACGGCTCCCGCGACGAGCTGGCGGTTTGCGATGGCCGTGGACTTGTGAGTCTTGAAATGCGGCCGAAGCGCGAGACCCACCCGGCGTCCGTGGTCGGCCATCGAGGCGATATTCTCGTCCATCCGATCGAGATCCACGAGCAGCGCCGGCGTGTCGAGCTGGGTCCAGTCCCGCACCTCGAAACCGGCCGATCCGTCGGACGCGCCTGACACCTCCGGCTCATCCCCGGCCACTTGTAGTGTGGCTTCGTTCATGCCTTCATGGTACAGCCACGCTGTTGCCCATGCGTCCGGAAACGTGACCGGCGCCGGCCCAGGTCCCCCGAGGGACGGGCCCGTCAGAACGTGGGCGGGCTGATGATGATGAGGACCTCCGCCTCGGCGTCGGAGCGATTCATGAACCGATGCGGGAGCGCGCGATGGATCTTGATGCTGTCCCCGGCCTCGAGGTCATAGAGCTGGCCGGCGACCTCGGCGACGACGTCGCCGCGGAGGACCACCGTGCACTCCTCGCCCGGGTGGCTATTGGGTGCCGCTCCGGTCGAGCCGCCAGGGGCGATGGTCAGCGACAGGACCTCGAATTCGCCGGACGTGTCGGCCGAGACCAACTCGTATTCCAGCGCTCGATCGACGAAGGTCAGCTTCGTTCGTCGATCGCGACGGACGACGATCTCGCGCTGCCCGGTCCCGATCAGGAACTGGAACATCGGGACGTCGAAGGCCTGGCTGATCCGGCGCAGCGAGCTGATCGATGGATCCGAAGCGCCCCGCTCGATCTGGCTCACGGCGCTCACGGTCAGGTTGACCTGCGTGGCCAGTTGAGCGAGCGTGAGACCGCGTCGCAGACGCTCGCGCCGAATCCCCTCACCGATGGTCTCCGTATCGCGGCCGCGTTCGCCATCGGTGGCCGCGCCGGAGACTTCGGCCGAAATATCGAGCGAGTCCGTCATCCTTGAGCCCTCCCCACATCCAACGCCACCGACCGGATCTGGGTCATCGCGTCGGAGGGTGCTGCTCCAGGGGTTTCGATCATGTCGGTCGGTGAAACCACACTGTGCACTCGCTGGCATACTAAACCTGTACGCGATATCCGGTCAACGAGACTCACTCGACCGGAGGCGGCCGACGGGATCGGTGATCCTGCTCGACACGGAGGCGCTTGGTGTCGAATCGAACGGGTCGGGGGACAGGGTGCGCTCGCGCCAGGAGGGCCCGCCCAAGGCCACTCCGTGTCGTCGCCTCTGTGGCCGATGCCGCCCAGCTGTTCGTGGCGCGATGAACCGCCGGGTCGCGGTCGTCGGGCTCAGCTGGATCTCGGCGGACGTCGCCGGTGAGGGCTCTGATCCAACGCTCGGAACGGCGATTCCGTACAGCCATGCGTCGGCCATCGCCGCGATCCCGGGCCTGGAGATCGTGGCGGGCTGCGACATCTCGGAGACGGCCCGTACCGTGTTTCATGACCGGTGGTCAACGCGCTGGCCGGATCTTCACATCTACAGCGACTTTCGCGAGATGCTGCAGACCGAGCGGCCCGAGATCGTCGCGGTCGTGACGCCGGACCATCTCCACGCGGCAGTCGTCGAGGCGGCCGTCGAGGCCGGTGTTCGCGGCATTTTCTGCGAGAAGCCGCTGGCCACAACGCTCCAGGAGGCCGATGCCATCATCGCCGCAGTTCGTGGCGCGGGCGTGACGATGAACGTCAATTACACGCGGCGCTGGTACCCCGAGTTCGTGGAAGCCAGGCGGCTCGTCCGGGCCGGGGCGCTTGGGCCGCTCTCGCAGATCGTGGTCCAGATGGGCGGCCCGAGGTCCATGCTCTTCCGCAACCACACGCACGCCATCGACCTGATGAACTTCCTCGCCGACGCCGACCCGGTGTGGGTGTGGGCGGAGCTCGAGCCGGGGTTCGAGGGGTATGGCACGGCCTACGCCGGCGACGGAGGCAACGACCCGGCGAGCGAGCCCGGCGCGAACTATTACATCGTCTATGCCAACGGCGTCCGTGCCTATCTCACCGGGATGAAGGACACCGTCGGTCTCGACACCAACGTCACGCTCACCGGGCTTGAGGGGCGCGTGATCGTCGATCTCGAAGGAATCCGTCTCCATTCCGTGCATCACGAGAACATCCGGACCAAGCCCGGCGTCACGACCATCCAGCGGATCTTGCCGCGCTGGACCGTGGCGGGCATGCAGGCGGCGGTCCTCGATCTGGTCACGGCCATGGATGAGGGTCGAGATCCGGCCAGTCCACCCGAAGCCGCCCGCGCCACGGTCGCCATCACCCAGGCGATCCTCGAATCGCAGGCGCGTGGCAACGTCAAGGTCATGCTCTCGGAGTTCGCCCCAGTCGATCCTCGACCCGCCCGCTGACACGTCCACCGAACCCCCAACAACGAGATCGGAGGCCTACACCATGCGACTTGCCAGCTATCGTGGTCCGAACGGCGCCCCGCGCACCGCCGCCGTCGTCGGCGCCCCCGGCGAGGAGCGCATCCTCGACCTGGTCGACGGTTCGGGAGGCCGCTTGCCGACGGGCGACCTGTTGGCGTTCCTCGAAGCCGGGCCCGATGCTCTCGCCGTGGCGCGCGAGATCGAGGCGCGCGGTGATGCCGGGACTCCCGTGAGCTCGGTTCAGCTGCTCGCCCCGATCCGGCGTCCGGGAAAGGTGCTGGCAGTTGCCGGCAACTTCCAGGCCCACATCGAGGAAGGTGGCGGCAAGCGCGTCGACAAGACGAAGATCGTCCCGAAGCTGTTCATCAAGCCGTCGTCGGCCATCATCGGACCGGGCGAGGCCGTCGCTCTGCCAAGCGTCTCGAATGCCCTCGACTGGGAACTTGAGCTGGCCATCGTCATCGGGACGCCCGGTCGCGACATCCCGGTCGCGAAGGCCCGCGAGCACATCGCCGGGTACGCGGTGATCAACGACATCTCGGCACGAGCGATGCAGTGGGGCGTGGATGGGCGGGAACCGGGCGGGTTCGACGACTTCTTCGATTGGCTCAACGGCAAGTGGGGCGATGGGTTCGCGGCCTGGGGCCCGTGGATCACCACGACCGACTCGGTGGAGCCCGACCCGAACGCGTTGGAGATGACGCTCAAGGTCAACGACAAGGTCTGGCAACACGGCTCGACGTCGGACATGATCTTCAGCCCCGAGGAGATCATCGCCTTCGCCTCGCGATTCATGACCCTCGAGCCCGGGGACGTCATCGCCGGCGGGACCCTCGATGGGACCGGCGACGCTGCGGGCACCTACCTGAAGGCCGGCGACATCATGGACGGGTCGATCGGCGGGCTCGGGACGCTGTTGACGCCGGTCGTCGCGGCGCGCGTCTGACGGTGTCCGACATCGTGCGCTTCGGCGTCGTCGGGTCCGGTTTCATGGGTCAGACCTGGGCCCGGGTCATCGACGGCCACGTCCCCGATGCGCAGCTCGTCGCGGTGGGGGGCGGACGCGGTGCCGCCGACCTGGCGCGCCGGTATGGGGTGGACGCCCTCGACCCGGTCTCGCTGTTCGATCGCGACGACGTCGACGCCGTCGTGATCGCCACGCCGGTGCCGACCCATCGTCCGCTGGCGGAAGCGGCCGCTCGTGCTGGGAAACACGTCATGGTCGAGAAGCCGATGACGAATACGCGGGCCGATGCAGACGCTATGGTGGCGACCGCCGACGCGGCCGGGGTCCGTCTGGCCGTGGTCTCCCAGCATCGGTTCCGGGGCGCGCCCATGGCCGCCAGGGAGGTCATCGCTGCCGGCCGGATCGGATCGATCCGGATGATCCGGGTCTTTGGTCCCAATGCGGGCTGGGACATCCCGGCGGATTCGTGGAACTCCGATCGTGCCCAGGTCTCGCCGTACATGGACTGGGGGGCCCACGCCTGCGATATCGTTCGCTGGTTGACCGATGCGGAAGCCACCCTGGCCTTCGCCCAGTTCGCGAGCTACACGGACGTGCCGCCGGGCGACCAGAGCTCGATGGCCCACTACACCCTTGCGAGCGGGGCGATGGTCCAGATCTGGCTGACCTACGAGCTGCCGGAACCGACCATGGGTTCGGCGATGCAGTTGGTCGTCACGGGCTCGCAGGGGATCATCGAGTTGGACTCGTACGGTACCGTCAGGCTCGGCACGCCCGGCGATGGATGGGAGACTGTGTACCAACAGCACCCGTTCGATCCGCTCGATCCCGACGATCCGATCCGGCTCAAGGCGTATGCCTTGCAGCTGCGCGACCTGATCGGCGCCATCCACGACGACCGGGACCCGTTCGTCAGTGGACGCGAGGGAGCCCTGACCACCTCCATGCTGGAAGCCGCCGAGCGATCCGCAGCCAGCGGACAGTCCGTTCGCCTGCCGTTGGAGGATTGAGGTCGTGCGCCCCAACCGGCTCCGCCAGCTGCTCTCGGACGGACGACCGTCGATCGGGACGCACCTGCACTCGTCCTGGCCGTCGGTCGTCGAGGTGGTGGGTCATACGCGACGATTCGACTACGTCGAGTTCTCCGGTGAGTACGCGCCCTACGATCTGCACGGGCTCGACAACTTCTGTCGCGCGGCCGAGCTGCTCGGCCTCGGCGCGATGATCAAGCTCGACCAGGAACCACGGACGTGGCTCGCGCAGCGGGCCATCGGCGCCGGCTTCCAGTCGGTCGTGTTCGCCGACATCCGGACGGCCGACGATGCCCGCGCCTGCGTCCGGGCCGTGCGCCCCGATACGCCGCACGGCCTCGGGACGTACGGCGCGGCAGATCGTCGGAACTCCTACTGGGGACAGGCGGCGTCAGCCGACTACGTTCGAGCGCTCAAGGAGATCGTGGTCGTCCTGATGATCGAGAAACGCTCTGCCGTGGAGCAGCTGGACGAGATCCTGGCCGTGCCCGGCGTCGACATGATCCAGTGGGGTCCGGCCGACTACGCCATGAGCATCGGGCGGCCCGGCGGCTGGTTCGACGATGACGTCAAGGCGGTGGAGCGCGACGTTCTGGTCCGTTGCCTCAACGCGGGCATTCCGGCCCGGGCCGAGATCACGGATCCCGCCGAGGCGGGCGCCTACATGGACCTGGGGGTCCGCCACTTCTGCATCGGCACGGATCTCAACATCCTGTACTCATGGCTCGACGAGCGGGGCGGCGCACTGGCCGAGCTGCTGCACACGGACGACCCGCCATCGACGTCCGATCGAGGAGGCGCTGATGTTCACGAACCTGCGTGATGCCACCCGTGAAGACTGGGACCGGATCGATGCGCTTGATGAGGCGCGCACGGACCATGCGGCGGCGCCGCTGGCCCTGCTCGAATCCCTGCGCGGCGGCGACCCAGCCGGCTACACGCTCAACCCCTATGACCACAGCCGCCAGGCGGCGACCCGCGCCCTTCGGGCGGGCGAGTCGGCCGAGATGATCGTGTGCGTCTTGCTGCATGACATGGCCGACCGGCTCGCCCCGGTCAACCACGGACAGATCGCCGCCGAGCTGCTGCGGCCGTTCGTGTCCGACGATCACCACTGGATGGTCCGGATGCACGGGCTGTTCCAGAAGGAGAACTTCACGAACCACGGGTACTGGGGCAGCGGCGTGCTGGAACCTCTACTCGAAGCGCAGCGCGACCACCCGGCATTCGATCTGACCCGCCGCTTCTGCCGGGACTACGACGCCCCGTCGTTCGATCCGGCCTACGACGCCCTCCCCGTCGAGGCGTTCATGCCCCAGATCCGCGAGGTGTTCGACCGACCGTACTCGTTCCAGGCCTGACCGCCGTCCGGGGACGGCGCGTCCGGCGGGCGATCACGGCGCGATGCGCATCCAGCGGATGTTCTTGATGCAGTTCTCTTCGCACCAGAAGACGAGGAAGACCCGGCCGTCCGGCTCCAGGACCATCTGCGGGAAGCCGAACTTCAGCTGGGCCAGCTCGGCGCCCGGGTTGCTTGCCCCGGACATTCCCGACGACTGACCGCGCCACAGCGCGACTGTTTCGAGGTTGACCCAGCGGTCGCCCTCGAGCCGCGCGGTCGTCGCCCACAGGCCGGGCTCGTCGTTGCGCCGGTAGACCGCCAGGATTCGCCCATCCGGCAATTCGACCATCTTCGTGGTCTGGGCGAGGAACCCGGTCAGGCCGTGGACGTCGAAGGACCGGCCGTCGCGCCCGATGGCGTACGGGGTGGGCTGGGTCAGGTTGGTGTTGAGGTCGACCGCCCAGGCCACGGCCAACCAGCGCCCGTCTCGGAGCTCCAGGAATGACTGCTCCCAGTGCAGGACGTTCTCCGCCCAGCGGTCGAAGTCGACGATAGAGGACGGCCACGTCCGTCCCTCATCCTCCGAGACAAGGAGGATCCCATTCATCCCGTTCGGGGCGTCACCATCCCAGCCCATCCAGGTGGACGTCGGCCAGACCAATCGGCCGTCGCGAAGGGTCACAATCGCGTGGCAAACCTCGAACGCGGGGCCCACCAGCGGCGGATCGATCCGCCTGGGCTCACTCCAGCTGTGGCCGCGATCCTGGCTGCGCAGCAGGAGCAGTTCCATCTCCGTGTAACCGAGCGTCGGCACGTTCAGCACGCTCTTGTCGGGATCGTCGCGATACATCAGCGCACCCAACGCCACGACCGAGCCGTCAGCGACGCGGCTCGTCCTGACCGAGTGCGTTGTGGGTCGTCCGGGCGGATCGGCGAGTACGCGCGTCGGTGCGGACCACGTAGCGCCACCGTCGGTGGAGTGGCTGGCGTGCGTGCGGTAGTCGAGGGCGACGTCCGCCTCGGCGATGTCGAACGTCACGAGGAGCTCGCCGTCCTCGAAGCGCACGATCGTCGGGTGCCACGTGTGGCGGGAGCGCAGCTCGGGGCGAGGATTCCGGTAGACGAGGCCGGTCTCGAGGACATCGATCATCGGGCGGTCCTTGCAGGGTGGGAGAGGGAGGCAAGTGACATCATGCTTGAGTCCAGGTACCTGCGTGCAGTGTCCGTGTATCTCAGGATCGGTTCTCATCGGGCGCGGCGAGGACCACGAGGTTCTCCGAGCGCCCGACGCGCGCCCCGCGTCGGGCGAGCACCACGACCCCGGCCGCCGACGCGGTCACCTCGGCTCGGACGCCGGTGAGGGGATCGGTCACCACCGCCACGACCTGACCCGGCGCGACCGAATCGAGCGGGCGGACGGCGGTCTCGCACACGCCGTCGAACGGCGCGACCATCGCCGGCTGGTCGAGATCGCCCTCGCCCACGAGGCGCAGCGGAGGAGCGGCCTGGGTCGATTCTCCGGCATCGAGCGCGTCCAGCAAGACCAGGGCCCGGCGGATTCCCGCGACATAGGCGTCGACGTGCGCCGGCATGACGGTCCCGCCACCGGCGGCCTCGGCATAGATGGACGGGATCCCTGCGGCGTGTGCTGCCGCCAGGGTTCGCCCGGCGGGTACGGGCCCGGGGTGTCGCCACAGCACCGGCGCCGCGAAAGCCGCAGCCAGCTTGCCGCTGACGACACACGTCGCGCAGCCATCATCGGTCCAGCCGACCAGCAACGGCATTGCGTAGGCCGTTCCCGCGCTGTGCAGATCGACGAACACGTCCGAACCATTGATGACGTGCTGCAGCAGCGCATCGGCCAGGCGCTCGGTCGGACTGCCGGCCGGATCGCCTGGGAACGTGCGGGCGAGGTTCATCCCGTCGACCGGCGAGGACCTCGAGCTGGCGACGTGGGCGGCTTCGTGCGCGACAGGCACGAGGCGAAGGCGGCCGCGCAGAGCCGTGTCGGCCAGCTCCTCGGCCAACCGAAGGCAGGCGACGACGCCCTCGAACTCGTCGCCGTGGACCCCACCGACCACGGACACGGTCGGCCCGTCCGATCCGCCGACGAGCTCCACGATCGTGAAGCCCTCGTCCGGCCGCCCTTGAAGCCCGATCCGTCGCCGCTCCACCGTCTGCATGTCCATGAGCGTAGTCGAGATCGACCCGCTTGACCGGATGGATGTCTATTGTCGACAATCCATCGACGGCCCGTGCGCGGCCGTAGTGCAGGAGGACGCGATGATCATGGGTCCACGAGGCGCGCTGGGGGAGCTCGGGGTCGCCCGACCGCGGACTGACTCGGAGGAGAAGGTTCGAGGCGCCACGCGCTACGCCGCGGACCTGCCCGTCAAGGGCCTGTTGCACGCGCGGATCGTCCCGAGCCTCTACGCGCATGCTCGCATCCTGGGCATCGATGCCTCGGCCGCCCTGGAGGTACCCGGGGTCGTCGCCGTCCTGACCGCGGCCGATCTGCCGATCGTCGGCGCTGACGACATGCGGATGTTCGAGCCACTGGCTCGAAGCGAGGCGTTGTTCGCCGGACAGCCGGTGGCGCTCGTCGTGGCCGAAACGGATGCGGCGGCCGCGGACGCTGCGCAACTCGTGCTGGTCAAGGTCGAGCGGCTGCCGGCGGTGCTCGACCTTGCGGCGGCGACCCATGTCGACAGCCCACTGGCACGCCTCGCGCCACTCGTTCCCGACGACGATGCCGAGGGTGGCTCCGCCAAGGCCGCGCATGCGGCCGTCGGAGGCGTGGGCGTCGAGCTCGACGACGAGGTCCTCTCGGCCAACGTCTTCAACCGGAAGCGCTACGTGCAGGGCGAAACCGCCGCCGCGCTGGCCGCCTCCGAGGCGACGGTCGAGGCGACGTTCAACACCAGTTGGGTCTACCAGGGCTACATCGAGCCACACGCCGCGACCGCCTGGCTGGAGCCGGACGGGACCCTGACCGTGGCCACGGCGACGCAGGGAACGTTCTACGTCCGCAAGCAGCTCGCCCGGATCTTTGGCCGGCGGCTATCCACGATCCGTGTCCAGGCCACGCCGCTCGGAGGGTCATTCGGGTCGAAGATCCTGGTCGTCGACCCGCTCGTCGCGGGAGCCGCCCTCGTCCTTCGGCGCCCGGTCCGGCTCGTGTTGGACCGCCGCGAGGACATCGCCGCAACGAATCCGGCGCCCGGATCGCTGATGGAGCTGCGCATCGGCGCTCGAGCCGACGGCACCCTGACCGGACTCGACGCCCGCCTCACGTTCGACGCCGGGGCATACCGTGAATGGTCGATCGAGGGGATCGCCGCCGTACTCATCGGCGGACCATATCGCTGGGAGGCCTTCGATGTCCGGGCCTACGGCGTCCGAACGAATCGATTCGGGACCGGTTCGTATCGTGGACCCGGCGGGCCCCAGGCGGCATTTGCCATCGAGTCGCTGATCGACGAGCTGGCACAGCGGCTCGGCATCGACCCGATCGATTTTCGCCTGCGGAACCTGGCCGCGGATGGCGACACGATGGTCGACGGAGCGCCCTGGCCGGGACTGGGCCATCGGCAGGTCCTCGAGGCGGCGGCGGCACACCCCACCTGGATTGACCGGGCGACGTTGCCGCCCGGCGAGGGTGTCGCGCTGGCCCTCGGCGTGTGGCCGGGCGGCAAGGAGCCGGCGGCGGCGCTCTGCCGCCTGGATGCGGATGGGACGCTGACCGTCGTGACCGGTGTCGTCGACATGAGTGGGACGACATCGGTCTTCGCGCTGATCGCCGCCGAGACGTTCGGCGTGCCGGTCGATTCCGTGGACGTGGTGAGTCTCGACACCGACGGCGCGCCGCAATCGCCCATGAGCGGCGGCAGCGTGATCACGTATTCGGCTGGACGGGCGATCCGCGAGGCCGCCGCCGACGCCCGACGGCAATTGCTCGCCTACGCCGCGCTCGACATGGAGATCGACCCGGTCGACCTGGAGATCGTGGATGGCGTGGTCCGGCCGGTCGGCTCACCCGATCGTGGACGGACGATCACCGACCTCGCAAGCGAGCTGCACGACTTCGGCAGTGGCCACCCCCCGGTGGAAGGGCACGCCTCGACGGTCCAGACCAGCCTGGCCCCATCGACGGCCGCGCACATTGCCCACGTTGCTCTCGATCGGGAGAGTGGCAAGGTGACCGTGCTCGGCTACGTCGTTGCCCAGGACGTCGGTCGAGCCCTCAATCCGGCCCTCGTGGAGGGCCAGATGCGCGGCGCGGCGGCACAGGGGATCGGCTGGGCCCTGTACGAGGCGCTGGTCCACGATGCGGAGGGCCAGCTCGTCAGCGGATCCTTCCTCGACTATGCGTTGCCCCGAGCGGCACACATCCCCCCGATCGACACGATCATCGTGGAGGTCCCGGCGCCGGACGGCCCGTTTGGTGCAAAGGGGATCGGCGAGGCGCCGGTCATCCCGGCGGCGGCCGCCATCGCCTCGGCGATCTTCGCTGCGGGCGGGCCACGGCTCCGAAGCCTCCCGATGACCGGGCGTCTCGTCTGGGCCGGGCTTCAGGAGGTCGCCGCAGGAGCGCCGGGAACCGGATGACCGCCACGACACATCCGGGCGCCGTGATCCATTGCTGGGATCACCTCGTGATCACGCTTCGCGATGACCCTGGCGGGGAGACCGCCTTCCTGAGCCTCTACGCGATCGCCTACTCGGCATCCCTGGGCGCCGGTCACGTGGCCTTCGCCGAGATCCGATCCTCCCCTGTCGGACGATGGAGCGCGACGCTGACCGACGACCTCGAGCTCGGTCGACGTCAGCAGGATCGACTTGCGGCCATGGGCGACGAGCGAATGCGACGGAGCGGCCCGCCACGGTTGGCGCGGTTTGAGCGTGAGCCGTACGGTCCCGACGGTTTCGGCTTCCGGATCGAGACGGCCGACCAGCAGATCCACGCACGCTGGGACCACCCGGACGCGCCGTTCTGGGTCGATGGCCAGGGGGGCGGCCTCAGCGACGACGAGGACATCTGGGCGATGTTCGTCGGCGCGCGCCAGGCGACCTTGACCCTCAACGGCGCGGCCGTTGAGGGTTCCCCGTTCGACGACGACGTGTGGGTCCCCAAACTCGGCCGCCCGTTCAGTTCCGCGCACGGCGCCTTCGCCGAGGTCCGGGTCGTGCCGGTCAGTGGTCGTGCCAGAGGAACTGCTCCGGGGTGACGACGATGATCACCTGCGCTGCCGCGGCGCTGATCTCCTCCCAGTGGGGGATGACGTCGGGTTCATCGCGGTACTTGCGGATGAGCGCGATGGCCGGTTCCCGCGCGGCCTCTCCTTCGATGAGGCTGGCCGTCCCGATCACCTGGACATAGTCGCCACTCGCGGGGTCGTCGATGCACAGGACGATCCGCGGGTCGCGCCGGAGGTTGTGGGTCTTGGCGGTCCCGGCGGCGCTGCAGATCCACAACTCGCCGCCCGTCCACAGATACCAGCTGGGCGTCAGCTGCGGCCGGCCGTCGCCGCGGACCGTCGCCACGATGACGTTCGGCATCGTCGTCAGGAACGCCTCCTGCCGCTCGGGCGAGGGGATCACCGCGCCGTCCAACCGGCATCGATCATCTGCGCCGTCCCCGTGATGCCGGCCGCGTCCTCCGAGCAGAGGAAGCGGACGTACGCGGCCACCTCGTCCGCCTCGAGCAGGCGCGGGATGGCAGCTCCCGCCAGGATGATCCGGTCCAGGACCTCAGCCTCGGGGATCCCGGCAGTCCGGGCCTGGTCCGCGATCTGCGCCTCCACCAGTGGCGTTCGGACATAGGAGGGACAGACGGCGTTGCAGGTCACGCCATGCGCGCCGGCTTCGAGGGCGACGGCTCGGGTCAGCCCCAGGAGTCCGTGCTTCGCCGCGATGTAGGCGACCTTGTTCGGCGACGCCACGACCGAGTGGATCGAGCCGATATTGACGATGCGCCCCCAACCTCGCGCGATCATCGCGGGCAACGCAGCCTGGCTGAGGACGAACGGCGCGGTGAGCATGGTCGCGAGCATCGCATCCCAGCGCTCCATCGGGAAGTCGACGACCGGGGCGACGTGCTGGAAGCCGGCGCCATTGACCAGGATGTCGAGCCGCTCATGTCGCTCGATCACCGTCGCGATCATGGCCTGACAGGCAGCAACGTCCGCCAGCTCGACGGCGTGGACCCAGGCCCGGGGCAGCGCCGCCGCGACCGCGTTCGCCCTGATCTCATCGCGATCGACGACCACGACGGTGGCTCCGTCCGCCGTCAGCACCTCGGCGATCGCCCCGCCGATGCCTCCGGCCGCCCCGGTCACCACGGCCACCCGCTCGGTCAGCGGTGCGCTGGCCACGGCCGCGGCCGTGACCTGGGCCGGATCACGGGCGGTCAATGGATGATCCGCTGACCGCTTTCTCGATCGAACAGGTGGATCCGCCCCGCCGCCAACACCGCCTGGACCGCTTGCCCGATTTCGAGGCGGACATCGGGGGCCACCCGGGCGACCACGGTCGCTTCTCCGGCGGCCAGTTCCACGAATGTATCGGAGCCGATCGGCTCCAGCAGCGCGACCGAGGCGCCGAAGCTTCCGATCGGCAGGTCTGCGACCCCGTTGGAGCGGAGCGTGACGTCCTCGGCGCGGACGCCGAGGGCCACGTTCGACCAGGACCCGTCACGAAGTCCCAGTTCGGCGGGCGAACCCAGCGCGATCCGGAGGTCCGGCGACACGAACGTCACCACGCCATCCGAATGCTCCAGGGCGCCGTCGACCAGGCTCATCTTCGGCTTGCCGACGAACGTCGCGACATACAGATCGCGCGGATTCCGATAGATCTCCCGCGTGGTCCCAAGCTGGACGACCTTGCCGTCGCGCATGACCGCAATCAGGTCGGACAGCGACATGGCTTCCTCCTGGTCGTGGGTCACGAAGACACTGGTCGTGCCCAGGCTCAGGTGGAGGTGCTTGACCTCGGTCCTCATCCGGCTGCGAAGGCCGGCATCCAGGTTGCTGAACGGCTCGTCGAGGAGGAAGACGAGCGGCTCCTTGACGAGCGCACGGCCAAGCGCGACGCGCTGCTGCTGACCGCCCGACATCTGGTCCGGTTTGCGCTTCAGCAGATGCGAGATGTCCAGCGTCTCGGCGACGGCGCCGACTCGGGAGCGGATCTCCGCCTTGGGCCGGTGCAGCAGCTTGAGACCGAACGCGATGTTGCCAAAGGCCGTCAGGTGCGGATACAGGGCATAGTTCTGGAAGACCATGGCCATCCGGCGTTCGTTCGGTGGCGTCATGGTGATGTCTTCGTTGCCCAGCAGGATGCGCCCCTTGTCGAGCCGGTCCAGCCCGGCGATCAGGCTCAAGGTCGTGCTCTTGCCGCAGCCGGACGGTCCAAGGAGCGTGACGAACGCGCCCGACGGGATGTCGATCGACAGGTTGTCGACGGCGCGGACCTTGCCGTAGAAGCGCGAGACCCCTTCCAGCCTGAGCGCGATGTCGGCCATGCTTGGGTTTCCTCTCGTTGGATGGCTGGCAACGTTGGCGCCGGGCAGCCCGCGTTCCGCGCCTGTCCGGGTTTACTCGTTGGGCCGGCGGCGCCGCCTCGCAGCGCATATTGTTGACAATCTACGATGGCATCAGGCCCTCGTCAATGTCGACGGCGGGATCCGGGCGCCCGCCCGGCTCCCGCGATCTTCAGTCCACGGGCATGCTCACGAGCGGAAGGTCGACGGCGCGACCGGTCCGGGCCGAGATCTTCGCGGCCTGGGTCATCTCGATGGCCGCACGGCCGTCCTCGCCCGTGATCCGGGGCGCGTCGCCCGCGCGCAGGGCGGCCACGAAATCAATCAGCTGGCGCGCCGTGTTGCCGATCCGCCGGGGGTCACGCGGCTTGAAATCGGGGAGCGTCCAACTCGGCAACTCCCACACCTGCTCGTCGCGGGCGCCCGTGAGCAGCTCGATCCGATCCAGGTCCCAGAAGATCGAACCCTTGGTCCCGACGACCTGGTACTGGTTGTTCCGTCGCGTCCCAAAGCCCGATGGACCGATCTCGTAACACAACAGGATCTGCGCGATGGCCTTGTTCGACAACCGGATCTGGACCATGGCCGTGGGACTCTCCAGTGGCAGGCCGGTGAAGTTCTCGAAGTCGGCGTATACGCGAACCGGCTCCGCTCCGCTCAACCAGCGGATGGCGTCGCACGCGTGCGATCCCCAGTCGAGGAAGGCATCGCCCTCGCGCGGGTCGGACGGCCAGCTTTGCGGGACGTTCACGAACCCGGAGCCGGGCGTCACGCTCATCGGGCGGATGAAGAGGAGGTCGCCGATGAGACCCTCGTCCAGATACGACTTGGCCCGCATGGACATCTCCATGTGGCGGGTCTGCTTGGCGACCGTCAGACGCACCCCGGCAACCCGGCACGCAGCGATGATCGCGTCGCACTCGACGACGTCGAGAGCCATCGGCTTCTCGAGGTAGACGTGTTTGCCGGCCGCGGCCACGAGCAAGGCCAGCGGCAAGTGCGTGGAGTGCGGGGTGGCGATGACGACGACGTCGACATCGGCTCTCGCAGCGAGTCGCTCGGCGGACGGTTCCACCTCGACGCCGAACTCGGCGGCCAGGGCGTCGGCACGCGACCCGAGCGCGACGGCCACCAACCGTCCGCCGTTCACCTGGGTCGCGAGGGCGTCGGCGTAGACCCGAGCCATGTTGCCCGACCCGAGGATGCCGAATCCGATGGGTGTGTCACGCATGTCGTGCGTCCTCCGTCGAGTCTGGTGCCCCCTCGACCTGAAGGTCGACAGTGTACATTGTCGACAATCTACGAGATCTACGTCACTCCAGGAAGGACCATCCAGCGAGGCCGGGATGCCCCACGGAATCGACCAGCGGGTCGTTGTCACCGACTCGGAAGCGCTGTTGCGGCCGGGCATCGCCCTGCTGCGGGAACGCGGCGTCGAGGTGGAGGTCCTGCGCGACGCGATCGGGGGGTCGGAAGCGGCCGCGATCGTCGCCGAGTTTCCGGCAGCCATCGTCGGGTTGCTCCCGTTCCGGGCACCCGAGATCGCGGCGCTGCGCCGAACAGGCGCGTTGGTCCGGGCGGGCATCGGCTACGACATCATCGATGTCGATGCGGCGACGGCCGCCGGGATCTGGGTGGTCAACGTGCCCGACTATTGTGTCGATGAAGTCGCGGATCACGCCGTCCTCCTGCTGCTGTCGGCATGGCGGCGACTGACCGAGCTGGAACGTGTGTGGCATACCGGGTCGTGGGTGGCGCCCGGCCTCGTCCCACCGGTCAACCGTGTCCGGGGCCGGCGCCTGGGGATCGTCGGGTTCGGGCGGATCGGGCGAGCCGTCGCCACTCGGGCGCAAGCGTTCGGTTTTGACGTCGTCGCGCACGATCCGTTCGTGTCGGACCACCTCCTGCGGGCGGCCGATGTGGGACCGATCGGGCTGGACGCGCTCTTCGAGACGAGCGATGCGGTCACCCTGCACTGTCCGCTGACGCCGGAGACAGCGTACCTGGTCAGCAACGAGCGCCTGTCACGCGTCCGGCCCGGGTTGGTCCTGGTCAACACGAGTCGGGGCGGCCTCGTCGATCTGGCAGCGCTTGACGGCGCGGTCGGAGACGGTCGCGTCGGCGCGGTCGGCCTGGACGTGCTGGAGGACGAGCCCAATCCGGACCTGACGCGTCCGCTGTTCGCCCGGCCGAACGTGGTCCTGACGCCGCATCTCGCCTGGTACTCGCTGGAGGCGCGCCGCGATCTCGCGTTGCAGGCCGCCGAGGAGGCGTATCGATTCATCCGGGGTGAACGCCCGCGCAACATCGTCAATCCGGCGGCTCGGCCGGCGTCCTGACGGTCCCGAGCGTCGAGGTCGTCCTCAGGCGTGCGCCCGGGCGGCGTCCACGGCCTCAGCCATCCGACGAAGTGGCGCCATCCGACTCTCCCGTGGTGTCGGGTCGAGGGCTTCGGCCACCTCCTGCAGCGGACCCATCGAGGCGATCCGCACCGCTTCGCCCATCAGCTCGATCTTGCGCCGGGCGGCATGGCGGCCCACCGCTCGAAGGCTGCCGTTGGAGGCGATGCCGATTCGTTCCGGGCTCCTCTCGCCGTTCGCGGCCCAGGCCATCGCCCAGACCATGACCTCGGTTTCGTCGCGTGTCGCGTCCCCCGCGTCGAGCGCTCCGACGATCACGCCCATCTCCGGGGGGACCGCAAACGCGAAACGCCACGCATCGGGGCCGCCCAGGGCGTCCATGAGATAGCTTCGATACGGACCACCGAGGATGCTGGCATGTCCGGCCGGATCGACCGCGCCCCGGTACAGGCCGAGGCTCAGATGGTGGTCGTCCAGCCCGGCTGTCAGGCGTCGCTGCGTCTCGGCATAGAGCAGCCACTCTTGGGTGTCGTCGCCGATCGCCGTGAGGGCGCCCTCGTCGACCTGGATGAGGGGGCAGCCAGCCCGGGCCAGAGCATGCAGCTCGGCATTGAGTGCTTCGGCGAGGCCAAGCGCCAGCACCTCGCGGGGTGCACCGCCCGGCTCGGCGAGCCGGGCGACGGTGTACGGCCCGACGACCACCTGCTTGACCATCTGCTCGGTGGTCTGATCCGCCCATCGCCAGTCGTCGACGGTGATCGGCGCGGTCCAGGTGGGAGCCCGGTCGAACCGGGGCGTTCGTGCGGACGCTCCGTCCGGCAACGTCACCGCGCGATCCGAGCTCGTCCCGCCCAGTCCCTGTACCACGGCGCGCAGCCGATCGTCATGGACCAGGTTGCCATCGGTCAGAACCGCGAGGCCCGCGGCCTCCTGCTCGGCGAGCACGAGCCCCGCGAATTCGCGGCTCGCCGTGAGGTGCTCCGCGGCGCTGATCTCGCCGATCGCCAGCCGGCGATCGGCGTCCACGAGCAGGTCCGGTTCCCCGGCGCGCGGCTCCCGGGGATAGTCGGCAGCCAGACAGGCAAACATGGAGACGCTCCCGGACATGGGCACAGGGCGAGGTTCTTCTCGCCCTGTGCCGGTGTTTCTCGATCACCCGGCCGGCGGCGCCGGCCGGGTGGCGCATGCTAGGCGCTCAGGTACTTGATGATCACATCGTTGACGCCCAGCACGGCGGCATCATGCGCCTGCTGGGCCGAATACTCGCCCTTGATGATCTTGTTGACGACGTCGTCGAAGACCTGGGAGTAGGTAAACGGCGTCGACCACAGGTTGGTCGCGCCCTTGGCCTGCGCCGTATGGGCGGGGATGAGCGGCTGGGCGGCGAGGACCGCCGGGTCCGCGAGGACCGAGTTCCGCGTCGGCGGGTAGAGCTCCGGTTCGTGCAGGCTGATCGCGAGCGCGACGTCCGGGGTGAAGAGGCGGTTGAAGTAGCTCCAGGAGGCCTCAGGCTGCTTGGTCCACTTGTTGACGCCCGTGCCATCCGCGCCCTGCGCCGAACCCGTCGTCCCGGCGGTGATACCGGGGAACTGGCGGACCGCCAGCTTGCCGGCGGCGACCAGTTCCTTCTCCGTGGGTTCAATCTCTGACTCGGAGTGCATGACCGTGGCCATGTTGCCCTTGGCGAACTCGACGTACGCCTCGTGCTCATTGGTGATGTTCAGGTATCTGGCATCCCAGAACCCGCTCTTCAGGCCGGCCTCGATCGTACGGAAGGCCGACAGCCCCTCGGGGCCGCCGAACATCACCTGGGTCCGATCCTCGCTGAACATGGGATGCCCGGTCGAGTTGTAGATGTGGGTCCAGTACAGCTGGGCGAACGTCCCGCCGGCGCCCTGCCACGGCTGAGCGCACGGGATGATTTTCTTCTCGACGAACTTCGGCGTGAGGGCGAAGAGCCCTTCATAGGTGTCCGGCGGATTGGCGCTGTCCTCGCCGATCGCGGTGAACAGTTCCGGGTTCCAGGTCCAAAGCCAGGCGCTGAAGTGGATCGGCAGGCCGCGCAGGACCTGGTCCGCCTGGGTGGTGAACCCGGCCAGAGCGCCGTTGACGAAGTCGCTCAGGTCACCGGTGTAGTTCCCCTCGAGCGGCAGCAGCAGGCGTGAGCCGAAGCGCTGCATGTAGTTGTCGTACGTGTAGTGGAGATCCCACGAGGCATCCTGCGTGGCGATGAAGCTCGCGTACTTGACCGGCTTCTCGTCGAACGGGATGTTGGTAAAGGTGGCATTTCCCCCGGTCTCGGCCTTCCAGGCATCGAGCCCCAGCTGGAACGCCGGGATCGAATAGCCACCGGTGCTGTTGTTGATGGTCACCCCGGCGTAGCTCACCGGAGCCGCTGTCGGTGGTGCGGTGGCGCCCGGCGCTGGCGTGCCCGGTGGTGGAGTGGCCGGCGCGGGCGACGGACTTGCCGTCGCGCCGCACGCCGCGACGAACGCCGCGCTGCCCGCGATCAGTCCACCCTTGAGCACGTCGCGGCGGCTGAGTGCCGACATCGATCGGCCGGCCAATGGTTGCTGTTGCTCGGTCATCTCGTCCTCCATGTTCGGCGGTTGATGGGCATTCTCACGCTGACCCTCAGGCCCTTCCGTCATCCCTTCACAAACCCTCCTGATAGACCGGAGATGATCCGGCGGTGGAATAGAAGGACAAGCAACAGGCAGGGGATCACCGCGACGATCGCCGCCGCGGCGAGCAGATTCGGTGGCGGCATCTGATTGAGCGGCCCTGGGAAGTTCTGGATCCCCGTGATCAGGCGGGTGATCGTGACGGCTTCCCGATTGCCCAGGATCACGGCGAACAGGAACTCGTTCCAGGTCCCGATCAGGATGAGGATAGACGCGGCTGCAAGCCCCGGGCGAGCCGCCGGGATGGTGACACGGAACAGGGTTCCCAGGCGTGAGCAGCCGTCGATTCGGGCGGCCTTCTCGAGCGAGACCGGGACCTCCAGGAAGAAGTTGCGCAACAACCAGATGATCAGGGGGAGCCAGAACGCCACATTGACGATGACCAGCGATGCCACGGTGTCGGTCAGGCCCAGGATCTGGAAGATGCGCAGGACCGGGATCGCCATGACGATGGCCGGGACCATCTGGACGATGATGAGGAGGGCGAGGGTCGTCGACTTGCCGGGCAGCTCATAGCGGGCCAGAGCGTAGGCCGGCGGCGCAGCCAGGATGATGACGAAGAGCGTCGTCAGGAGCGCGGTCTGCAGGCTGACCCACAGTGAGCCCACCCAGCGCGGGTCGCCCGCGATGATCTGGTAGCCATCCAGCCACAGGTTCGACGTCAGGGCCGGTGGCTGCTGGGCCAGGGCGGCGAACGGCTGCAGGCTCGCGATGACCATCCAGGCGATCGGCGCGATGAAAAAGAAGAAGAGCGCCGACACACCCAGCCCGAACGCGATTCGGCTGACCCAGGCCGGGAATCTGATCCAGGACCGCGCCCGCTCGGCATCCGGCTGGGCGTCGCTGGTCCAGGCCACACGTGATGACCGGGAGCCCAGGCGAAGCGAGGTGCGCGCGGATGCGGCGGCGTTCTCGGCCTCCTCGTCGACAGGCGGCCCGACCGGCTGGCGGCGACGCAAGAACACCAGGATCAGGAGGCTGGCCGCGACGATGATCGCGAACAGGACCACGGTGATCGCCGCGCCATAGCCGAGACTGATCTGCTCAAATGTGATCGTGTAGATCGCGTAGATGAGCACGTACGTGTCGCGACCCGGACCACCGCTGGTGAGGCTGTACAGCAGGTCGAACACCTGGAGCCCGATGATGATCTGGAGGACGCCCACGACGATCAGCGTGTTCTTGATCGCCGGCAGCGTGATGAAGCGGAAGGATTCCCATGCCGTGGCGCCGTCCATCCGGGCCGCCCGATAGTGCGCCTCCGGGATGGTCCTCAATGCGGCGAGCAGGAGCACCGCGAGGAGTGGGACCGATCGCCACGATTGCGCGATGAGCGCGATCACCACGGCCTGAACCGTGTTGGCCAGCCAGTTCAACGGTTCATCGAGAAGCCCGATCCCGATGAGGACCCCGTTCACGATGCCGAAGTTGGTATCGAAGATGAATCGCCAGAAGATCCCGGCCACGATCGACGCGACCGCCCATGGCATCAGCAGTCCCATGAAGAAGATCGAGGCGCCGCGAAACCCCCGGTTGAGGGCCAGCGCCGTGATCAGGGCCAGAGGCAGGGTAATGGCGGTGGACATCGCGGCGAAGAAGATGGTCCGTGGGATCGCCGCCAGGACCTCCAAATCGGCCGGGAGTCGGGTCAGGTAATTGCGCAATCCCACGAATGGGGTGAGATCGTCCTTCGCGAGTTCGATGCGGAAGAGGCTCAACCCGAACACGGCAAGCGTCGGGGGAAGGACGATCAGGCCCACCAGGAGCAGACCCGGGACGGACACCAGGAGGGCGAAACGCTGTTCGCTCAGCCGATCGAGGCGGCGCGACAGGCGGCCCGCCCCACGACTGAGTGCCGCCCCGGCTAGCGCCATGCCACGCCTGCCTCCACTGGATCCACGCCAACCTCCCGGTGAACCCGGTGAGCCCGGTGATGATGGCAATGTCTACTGTCGATTGTCAACAATAGCCATTGCGACAACCGCCTCGCCGGTCGGTTCACCGCAGGCTCCCATCGCGGCTCGCCCGCGCGACCGCGAGCTCGCCGATCTGGCGTCCCACGTCCAGGCCCACCTCGTTATCGCTGCGCCAATGGATGCCGCCATACAGGCGCGATACCGCCGCCTCCTCGGACTGCTGGGTGAGCGATGCGCGATCAGCGGGAAAGAAGGCGGACAGGACGAACGAGCTGGCACCCGAGAGGGTCGAATGACCGGAGATGTAGGCCGGGAAGTTGGGGGTGATGATTGTCGAGGCGAAGCCCGGGATCAGCCCGACCGGTCGACCCGACCAATAGGCGTACTTGGCGTCCCAGCACGCGATGAACGCATCTGCCTGGGCGATCGCAAGGTAGGTGAGGACGCGTGCCGTCGACTGGAGCGACAGCGCGTCTCGAGCAGTCAGTCCGATGGCGATACGCATCCAGTGCCCCGGAGGGGTATCGGTCCCCGAACCGTCCGCCCAGAACCGCGCGATCCCGATCTGTTCGTCCGTGAGCTGCTCGTTCACTCGGACGACCTCGTCGGCTTCCGCCTGCCACTCCGGCGACCCGTAGATCGGCGGGGGGCCGGGCCGGAGATCCGAGCCGCTGCCCATGAGCCAGGGCCGCCAGGTCCCGGCCAGGGGCTCGGTCGGCTGGTCGTTCCGGAATGGCTTGGCGGGCACCCATCCCCCGGGCTGGTCGGGAATCGTGCCCTGCCAGAAGGCCGACCCGCCGTCGCTCTCGGCGCGCGCGACGGCCAGGGCCCCGATCGCCTCGCCTATTGCGGTGCCGGCGGCAAGATCCGAAGCAGTGTGCGTCCCGACGGCGAGTTGGACGCTGCGCAATTCGTCGGCATGTCCTTCGAACGTCGCTGAGCGGTCCGGATAGATCGTCGAGAGGACCGCCACCGCTGCGGCCGCGATCGCGGCATCCACCGCGGCGTGGCTGGAAAGTTCGTCCGCCGGTGCGAGCACCTTGATTCGAGAATCGCGCTCGACTGGCGCAGATCGCGGGTACGCGAGCTTGGCGTCGCACGCGGCAATGATCGCGTCGTACATGGCGGCGTTCAGAAGCGCGAGGGTCCGCGAGACCCGCACGGGATTGGTCTTCGCGTCCCTGACGGCCGTCAGCAGGATCTCGTTCCAGCGGACGGGGGAGGGACCCGACGTCCAGTAGGCGATCTGGTCGTTCAGACTCGAGGCATCTACCTGGCCGGCGACGATCTCGTCGAGCTCACGACGATCCTCGGCCGATCCGATCTCAACCCGGGGGGCCAGCCGGACATCGCTCGGCCGCTGCATGAGGAGCGGCTGCCAGCGGGCGGGCGCCTCGGCCCGCGCGGACCGCACGACGAAGGTTCCGGCCACGAGGGCGACGACCGTCGCCACCAGGATGATCAATCCGAACCGGGCCTTGCGTGCGCGCGAGGTCATCACGGCGCACCGTTCGAGGTGACCCGGATGACCTGATCCGCCTGCACCGACCCGAGGTTGGTCGTTGTGGCATCAGACCATGTCACGACGACCTCATCGGCCATCTCGGCCTGCCCAAGCCCAAAGTAGAGCTCCTGGGGCATCCCGGCCAGGTAACTTCCTCCGAGGAGCGCAACCTGCGTTGTTCTGATCCCGCCGACGTCGACGGTCACACGGGCGCCGGCAGCCTGGGCGCCGGCCCGGCTCAGATCCACGGTAAGCCAGTGCTGGTCGGACGTCCCGTTCTCCAGCAGGACCACGGAATAGGCCACCTGGGTCACGAGCAGGTCCGGCCCGCCGTCGCGGTCGTAGTCGAATGGGATCACGGTCCGCTGATCACCCGGGATATCGCAGCCGTTCCCGATCGCGCGCACCAACGCCCGCTCTCCCGTGCCCAGGAAGAGACGGGCGTTCTGGCCGCGAAGTTCGGGGCTTTGCTGTGCGATGAATTCCTGCATGCCCTGGACGACGTACAGGTCCAGCCGGCCGTCGAGATCCATGTCCGTGAAGGCGGTCCCCCAGCCCCAGCCGGTGTCCTCGACACCCATCCGGGTGGCGTCATCGACGTAGGTCAGTGTGCCGTCGGCGGCGCGTCCCCCGATCAGCAGCGTATTCCCGGACCCGGTTCCGAACTCGTTGTTGGGATCCGTGATGTTGGTGACGTACAGGTCCAGCGCTCCGTCGTTCCCGAGATCTGCGACGGCGATCCCCATGTCGTTGCCGACATGACCCACGCCGTGCTCGTCGGAGGCCAGGCGGAATTCGCCCTCGTGATTCTCGAAGAAGAGGTCGCCCCGATGGTCCAACGCGACGTACAGATCCGGCCAGCCATCCCCGGTGAAGTCGGCGAAGACCGAACTGAAGCTGTCGGCTGTGACCTGGCCGAGATGGACTTCGCTGGTCACGTCCTCGAAGCGAAACCCGCCGAGGTTCCGGTACAACCGGTTCTGACCGGGGAAGCGACCCTTGATGCTCATCGCGTCGCGTCCGGGGTCTCCACCAAGCTCCATCGTCCAGTAGGTCACATACACGTCGAGGAGCCCATCGCGGTCGTAGTCCGCCAGCGACAATCCACCGACGAGATAGCCGACGGGATCGAACCCGGAGTCCTTGGTCACGTCGGCGAAGGTGCCATCACCCTCGTTTCGATAGACCTTCGATGGGCTGCCGGTCTTGTTCCCGTCCCAGTCGTTCATGACGATCAGGTCGAGCTGGCCATCGTTGTCGAGGTCGACGAAGGCGGCGGCGCGGCTCCCGCCCTCGTTCGTGAGCCCCGCTGAGTCGGTGGCATCGACGAAGTCCGCCTGGCCGGTCGCGCTGAGTTGATTACGGAAGAGGCGATTCGGGTGGCCGAGCTGGCCGAGCAGCAGGACGCTCAGGCTCCCATCGTCGAACACATCCGCGACGGCCGCACCGTTGCCCATATTGCGAAGCATCATCGCGGCCATGGGTTCCAGGGCGAAGGGCGTGGTCCCGTAGGCACCGCGATACGAGAGTCCTCGATCGGTCGCCACGTCGCGGCAGAGCTTCGGCGCGGCGGTCGCGGGTCGAGTCAGAACCAGCCCGCCCGCGACCAGCAGGACCGAGGCCGCGACGACGACGATCAGCGCGGCGATGACCATCCGGCGGCGTCCGATGATCGATCTCGCGGCTATGCTCATCCTCTCCTCAGGCCGGGCCCTGGACGGGATACTGTCGACAATCGATGCCGGAGTGCCGCGACGATAGCGATTCCCCGGCGTCTCCACAAGGTCCAGTCCGATTTCGGACCGCCGACCAGTGGTGGTTGGCTGCTGCCTTGACGCTCGGCGCGTTCGACCGGTAGATTGTCGACAATCTACGCTGTGGTCATCGGTGCCCGCCAGCTGCGGAGAGGGTCAATGGTCGTCGCCTCGCTCAGCCTTCGCCATCTCGCGCGCCGCTATGGGCACGTTCGCGCCGTTGATGACCTGGATCTCGAGGTCCCGGATGGCGCGTTCGTGACGCTCCTCGGCCCGTCGGGTTGTGGGAAGAGCACGACGCTGAACCTCATCGCCGGCCTCGATCGGCCCGATGCCGGGACGATCCTCCTGGGTGATCGAGATGTCACGTCGGTGCCCCCGAACGAGCGTCGGATGGCGATGGTCTTCCAGAACTACGCCCTGTACCCGAACATGACGGTGTTCGAGAATATCGGCTTCTCCCTGAGGCTCCGTCGAACGCCGGCCACGGCGATGACAGAACGGGTCACGGCCGTCGCCGAGATGCTCGATATCGGCCACCTGCTCCATCGCAAGCCGGCCCAGCTGTCCGGCGGACAGCAGCAACGCGTGGCGCTGGGGCGGGCCCTCGTCAAGCAACCGCTCGTGTTCCTGCTCGACGAACCATTCAGCAACCTGGACGCCGCGCTTCGTGCCCGGATGCGCACCGAGGTGAAGCACCTCCATCTGGCGCTCGGGACGACCAGCGTCTTCGTGACCCACGACCAGGAAGAGGCGATGACGCTGTCGGACATGATCTGCGTCATGCGCGACGGGAAGATCGTCCAGTCCGGGTCCCCGGGGGAGATCTACGGCAAGCCTCAGACGATCTATGTCGCCGAGTTCGTCGGCAAGCCTCGGATGAGCCTGCTCGACGGCTCGCTCGAACACGGCGCCGACGGTGTCACATTCATCCGGGCCGACCTGCGCATCGATCTTGGCCCGGCGGCCGGACTCGGCCTCAAGGACGGGGCGTGGCCAACGGTCGCGCTCGGCGTCCGGGCGGAGGACGTCATCGTCCATGTCGGCGGATCGGCGGTGGGACGGGCATCCTTTCCCGCGACGGTTGGGCTGACGGAGCCCATCGGTTCGGACACGTTCGTCGAACTCGACGTCGGCGACGCCACCATCGTCGCCCGCGTGGATCCGGACCTGCCGATTTCGCTGGGCCAGTCGGTCTCGGCCGAACTTCGGTCGTCCGCGATCCACCTCTTCACCAGGGAAACGGGCGAACGCATCATCGCCTGAGGCCGAGCGTCCTTCAGGCGGACCGCCAGACGAAGCGGGTGGGTCGGACCTGGATGATCATCCGGTCAGCGCTGGCGCGCATCTCCTCCCAGCGTCGAACCACGTCGTCTTCAGCCAGATACTTGGCGAGGAGGAGCAGCATCTCGGCCTCGACCTGGTCTCCGTAGAGAACCGCGGCCACGCCGGTGACGGCGACCGATGCCTCGGACGCCGCGTCCTCCACCAGCAGGCTGACGCGTGGATCCCGTTCGACGTTGGATGCCCGGAGCGTGAATTGCTGGGCGGGGAGGTGGAGCGTGGTCCCATCCCAGCGGTAGATGGACGTGGTGATGTGGGGCGCACCCGCCGGATCGTTGACGGCGAGCGCGATCTTGGGCATCCCGGCCAGGAAGTCATGTTGGTCGGGCGTCAGGGCAAGCACCGGGTCCAGGGCGACGGGCGGCGGCGAGGCTGCCGCGACGATGGGTGGGGCTGCCGCCGCGACGGGTGGAGCCACCATCTGCGGCGTCGTCATCGTCGGGTTCTCCTGGTCAGGCGGCGGGTCGAGGCTGAGAGCCGCCGCATCACCGGCAGCGAAGACCGATCGCCGAATCATCG
Source organism: Chloroflexota bacterium (assembly GCA_031395155.1). Lineage (GTDB taxonomy): Bacteria > Chloroflexota > Limnocylindria > Limnocylindrales > CSP1-4 > CAKKPP01. Next base: position 31,320 of record JANNUK010000352.1, read on the forward strand.
ATGAGAATCCGGCGACCCGTCCGGCCGTCCAGGCAGCGTCCCTCGAAATGTTTTGGAGGAAGGCCCGCCGATCGGACGCCGCATCGGGCCCGGTCTCAGCCTCGCCTGCGGTGGATCCCACGGGATCGGCATCCGAGGCGGTGTCCGGATCTGGCTCACCTGGTTGGTCGGTCACGTTAGGCCTCTGATCGATATTCGACGCGTCGATTCCCCTCGTGCAGCAACGTGAGCCTATCCGGCTGACGTCGGTCGCTCAAGGAAGGATTCGAAGCCTTCGATCTCCGATCAAGAGTCAGACGCCCGAAGCAGGTCCCGCGAGCCACAGCAATGTGAGCGAGGAGGACCGCTATCTCCGTCCGTTCCGATCGGAGGGAATCGGTCGTCAGACAGAGGGCTTGGCTGGCGAGACAGGATTCGAACCTTCGATCTCCTGATCCAGAGTCAGGTGACCGATTTTCGCGATTCCTCGCTCGTCGTGAGCACGAAACCGACCGATTTCCGCCCCGAATCCTACCGAGTCTGGTGACCTGACGCAAACGCGGTCAGGTGACCTTGGGCGGGTCACCTGACTCGCTGGGCTCCGCGTCATCGACCGGGGCCGATCAGTTGGTCGGGACGAATGGAGGGGCACCGGCCATGACGGTGATCCCGAATCTGCTCGTGACGCGCCCTGACCCGCTCCGAGCTCGGTCCCTATCGTTGCCCGACGAACTCTCCGGCCGGCGAAAAGACGAGCGTCTCGTGCTCCGGGTCTTCGCAGGTCGGAAGCTCAAATGACGGCTCGCAGGTGACGTCGGCGACGAGCCGGCCGCGTTCGTCGACCGCGAGGTGGGTCGTGCGGGTCTGCTCCCCGAGTCCGACGGGCCAGCCGCGGACGACCGCGCCCGCAGGATCGATCGCGGTGAGCGAGCCTTCCGCGAGTGCCACGTACAGGGTCCCGTCGGGCCCGAATGCGGGGCGGATGAGACCGGCGCACGCCACGTCGCCCATCTGGCACCGGGTCTCCACCTCGCCACCGAGTGGCACCGGCCAGCCGCGCGCTACGTCGCCGTCCAGATCGAGGACGATGGCGTGATCCTGACCATCGGAGATCGGAAGAAGGAATACGAGGCGTCCGCCCGGAGCGAGCTCCGGCGCCACCGGCAACGGCAGCTCGTAGGGCCACCCGTCGGCGTTCTTGCCGTCGGCGAGGAGCCGCCACGCGTTGCCGGACGCGCTGGCAAACGCGATCGACCCGTCGCCAAGGATGACCGCGTGTGACGCGGCGCCGACCGATCCGCGTGGCCAGCCCGGACGGACGCCTCCGTCCGCGCCGTACATGGCAAATTCGGTCCTCGCGGCCACCAGCTCAATCGCCGGCTCGACGCCTTCGTAGCCCCAGGCGAGAGTCCGACCGTCCGACCCAATCGCGAAGCCTCGGCAGCCGTTACCGCCGATCCCATCGACCCCGGGCGGATCGCCCGGGAACGGCTGAGGCCATCCGGCGACGCGGCGACCTACGGGCGTCAGGACGTGGAGGCGCGCTGCGGTCTCGTCCGCGACTGCGACGACGATCGTCCCGTTGGGCTTGATGGCAAGGGACGAGCCTTCATCCCCGCAGCCAACCGTAAAGCGGTTCTCGTAGACGGATGCCGTCGAGCCCGGCAGCGAGAGCGGCCAGCCGACGACCGCGTTCGCCCCGGCGTCGAAGGCGTGAACGAGCATGCCGTCCGGACTGTCGCACGCGGCATAGGCCACGCCGCCCGGCGACTTGGCCGTCCCGCGGCACCGCCCGGGCAGGAGGACGGGCCAGCCAGGCTCGTCACCGGCCGGTTCCGGGACATAGGTGACGCGGCACGCATCGTCGCCCGAGCAGTCGAGGGCGTGCCACTCGACGCCGTCGGTCGGGAACCCGTTGGTCGGCAACTCGGCCGACGGGGTCGGCAGCGAGCCCGAGGGAGACACTTCGAGTGTCGCTGCGGGCGATGCCGACGATGGTGGAGGCCCGGACGGTCCCGGGCGGACCGATGGCGCAGGCGCGACCGTGCACGATGCGAACAGGGCAGCAAGCAGGATCGTCCCGACCCTGATCCAGCGGGAGGGCGGGGCCGAAGGCATACGACGGACCTCGTGGGGCGTGGGAACGCTGATGAGACGCGCAACCCCGGTCAATGTGGCACGAGAGGCGACGTCGGCTTCTGCCACACGGAAACCTGTTCGCGGCTCTCGGCTGTGAACGGCTGGCGCTTCCAGCTTGACCAGCGCTCGCGGAGCTCCATCCCGGCGAGCAGCGCCATCAGGTCGAGCTCGGCGGGCCAGGCGTAACGGAACGGGATCGAGCGGCGCTCGAAGTGGTCCCAGCGGTACGTCACGCTGCTCGATGCCGACCTCCGCGCCGCGCACAAGCGCTTCTCGCCGGGCGACGACCTCGCCCGGCTCGGCGGCGTTCGCCCGGCGAGGCCACCGCGTCTCATGCCCGAGCGAAGGCCCGCGAGACGATCGC
>JANNUK010000394.1:0-5919 GCA_031395155.1 Chloroflexota bacterium
CTCGAGGGCGACCCGCTGCCCCTCACGGAGTTCCGCGGCACGTTCCGCAGGCACGTCGAGGACGATCGGAATGGGCCACACCGTGCCGCTGGGAAGCCGCATGTCGGCGAGCACCGATTCAACCTCGGCCTCGTTCATGAAGCCGGACAATGGGCTGTAGGTCCCGATGCCGATCTGCTCGACTTCCATCTGCTGTCGATCGTCGAGTACGAGGCGTGGCAAGCCGCGCAGGTCCGACGCGGTCGGGGCATCGGCCCCCGTGCGATCGATGAGGGTCCCGCCATGGGGTTCCACCAGCGACGCGCCGTTCCCGCGCAGCAGGTAGTCGTCGCGATCGAGGCTCCGCAGGATCTCGCGCTGCGGTCGCGCGTCATCGCCGTCGCGCATCACCGACTCCGCGTGGACGGCGAGGCGATGCAGCATGTTGATGCATTCCAACGGGTAGCGCCCGATCGCCGTCTCGGCAGCCAGGGTGAGTCCATACGCGCCGTCGGTCACGGTGTTGACGACGTCGTGCACCTCGGCCCGCGTGGGTTTGCGGTGTTCGATCATCGTTTCGAGCAGGTTGCTCGCGACGAACACCGGCGTGTCGCGGCGATTCGCCTTGTCGATGATGATCTTCTGCGTGAACGGGATGCGCTCGACCGGGATCTCCTTGCTCAGGTCGCCGCGATCGATCAGCAGGAAGTCCGATTCCTCGATGATTTCGTCGATATGTTCCAGGGCAGCGACGCACTCGATCTTCGAGATGATCTGCATGCGCCCCTCGGTCAGACGTCGTACCTCGCGAACGGCGGCGGCATCACGCACGAACGACACCGCGATGTGCCCAACGTTCTCCCGCAGGCCCACTTCGATCGACTGGTAGTCCTTCTCGGACAACGTGGGCAGCGAGATCCCGGATCGCAGGACAGGATCGATCACGACCGCCTTGTTCCGCCCGATGAAGCCGCCGGTGATGGCCCGAGCGGAGATATAGCCGATGCCGAGCGTCGAAACGTCCGAAACCCGCAGAACGAGCGTGTCGAAATCGATGTGGACGAGATCGCCCTCCTCGAGCTGGTCGACCACGGACCCCGGACGCAGGCAGATCTGCTCCTGGTCGCCGACGATCGGCCGGTTCCAGACCCGGACGACGGCGTTCTCCTCGAACACCGCCACGTTGCTGCTGAGTTCGCCGCTTCGAACCTGCGAGCCTTCGGTGTCGATGATGAACGGGAGGCCCACCTCGCGCGTCGCGGCGATCGAGCGTTCGAGATCCTCGATCTGCGAATGAGACATGTTGATGCGGACGAAATCGACGCCCTTCGCGTGAATGCTCTGGAGCATTGGCCTGCTATTGGTCGCCGGCCCCAGCGTGACGATGATCTTGGTTCGGCGGGCTAGCATCGGGGCCCCATCAGCCCGAGGGCAGCAGCCGCACCTCGGCGGCACGCTGGAAGAAGGCGGAGACGCGTTCGCCCTCCTCCCCCGGGATCTGCTTCTTCCACTTCATCGAGTAGTTGCGAATCATGGTTGACGCAACGACCCGCTCGAACTCGCGATCCCAGTCGAGCTCGCAGAAATCAAGCGTCTTGCGGAAGGACGTCATGGGATCCTCGACCAGGTTCTCGTAGTCGAGCTCGAAACACCGGTCGTGAAACATTGTCGCGTTTCGACGCAGGTCATCCCGGTCAAGCTGCGTCTTCAAGGCCGCCGACAGGATCGGCCCACCACCGAGCTCGCGCCAGATGGACATGTACTGCGGAGGCACCTCGCCCCACTCCCAGCCTGGGGTTTCCGGCTCAGAGGTGACGTTCAGCCACCCGGCATTGATCCACGAGGCCATCACCGCGATCGGGTCTCGGCGCAGGTAGATGAAGCGCATCTCCGGAAAGACGCGATCGAAGTATTCCATGCGCGCCCAGCCGGTCACCTTCATGAGGAAGCGCGGCTTGTCCTGGTAACGCAATACGGCCGCGATGGTCCTGCGAAGCGGCTCGATCGCTGCGTCCGGAACGTCCAGTGCCGTTAGCGGGCGGTCATGGCGAGCAACGTTGGGAAGATACCGACCCCAGAAGCGATATGGGCTGAAGGGTTTTGGAAAATACCGGGTGTGCTTGACTCGGTCGAACACCGGGACCCCGTACAGGCGCGAGAACACCGCCAGCCACGCCTGCGACGGGAGCATTTGGTTGTATGTGGAGAGCCAGCCCAGGTCGCGATGGCGCGCCAGGATGCGGTAGAAGAACGTCGAACCGCTCCGTCCGGCACACGAGATCATGATCGGGTTCTGGATCGCGGTCACACACCGCAGCGTATAGGAAATTGGTCCCGAATCGTCATCGAGATTCGGCTGGCCGGCGCGTGCGCGCACCACGAATTCCGCAACGTTCCGAAGGCGGACGATTGCGCTAGCCTGAACGACCCTGTCCACGCGCGCGATGGCAGGGGAGATGCAGGGAACGACTGGAGGATCAATGCTCGAGCAAGGCGGCCGGCACCACGGCAGGTCGCTGCTGCCGGCTCCCGAGGACGTTGCCGGGCTCCGGGAGCGGAGTCGGGTCCTCGTCGCGATCGATCTCGACACAGACCAGCTGGCGCTCCTCGAACTGCTGTTGAGCGGCGCCCTCCGTCCGCTCTCGGGGTATCTCGATGAGCGGGACTCGCGTTCGGTTCGCGCCCACGCGCGACTCGCCAGCGGTGCGTTCTGGCCCATCACCGCCAACCTCCACGTTCCGGCGGCGCTCCGTTCGTCCCTCGAAGTCGGGTCCCAGGCGAGCCTGCGCCATCCCGAGGGAATGGTGCTGGCGATCCTGACCGTGGCAGACGTCGTTCCCTGCGATTGCGCGGATGCGAATCCGAGCGTTCACGTCGGAGGGCGACTGGACGGTCTCGAACTCCCGCCTCGACCCTCGCTGGACTTGCTTTCAATCCGCCAGCCACGAGTGGAAGAGGCTTCCGGTTCGCGCCCTCTGCTCGGGTATCAGACGCGTCGGACGCTCCATCGCGCCGACATCGAGTTTCTGGCGGATGAAATGGAACGGCTGAACGCCGATCTTCTGCTACAGGTCCTCGTGTCGCATGATCAACAGGCCTGGAACGACGACGTCAGACGAGCCCATTGTTGTCGACTCGCACTCGATCACCTCCCGCCGGGTTGCGCCGCGATGACCATGGTTCCCGATCTCCGGATCGCCGACCCCGCGCTCGACGCCGTGGCGGCCGGGATCATCCTTTGCAACAGTGGCTGCACGCACGCAGTGGTCGATACTCCTGCCCTCCAGGCGTCCAACCCGCGCGAGGCGATGCGCGAGATCGGGATCGAACCGGTCGACTACGCGCGGGGGCGAAGGGCGGGCGAGCCGATCGATGACGGCGAGCTGCGGGAATTCCTCGTGAGCGATCGCGAGATCCCGGCCGAGTTCACGTATCCCGAGGTCCTGGCGGAGATCAAGCGCTGGTTCCGTCCCCGCCGCGAGCGGGGGTTCACGGTGTTCTTCACGGGGCTGTCAGGTGCGGGCAAGTCGACCATCGCCAGCGTCCTGATGGCACGCCTCCTGTCGGTGGACGAGCGCCCGGTGACGTTGCTGGACGGGGACATCGTGCGCTCACTGTTGTCGTCGGGGCTCGGGTTCTCGAGGGCGGACCGCGATCTCAACATCGCGCGAATCGCGTATGTCGCGGCCGAGGTCACGCGGAACGGGGGCATCGCCATCTGCGCCCCGATCGCGCCGTATCGGCGTGCGCGGGACGAGGCGCGCCGCAGCATCAGCCGGTACGGCGGTTTTGTCGAAGTGCACGTTTCCACGTCGCTGGAGGTCGCCGAGCAGCGAGACCGGAAGGGTCTGTATGCGAAAGCGCGGCGGGGACAACTCAAGGGCCTGACCGGGATCGATGACCCATACGAAGCGCCAGAGCATCCCGAGATCGTCATCGATGGGGCCCAGGGCTCTCCCGAGGAAGCCGCGGCGCTGATCATTGGGGATCTTGAATCACGCGGGTATCTGGAACTCCACGGCAGGAGGCCAGCCGCGTCGATGTAGCGACCGTTGGCATCAGCGAAGCCGCTCCAATGCGCCCCCGAGCGCCGTGACGGTGCCCCACACCAGCCCGACGACGACGCCGTCGAACGCGTGGTCCGTCGCCCACCCGACGGGCGTCTCCGTCCACGGGAGTCCAAGCCACGCCGTGACGAAGTTCGCGGCGACCAAGCCGACGGCCCACCCGGCACCGCTGACGATCGCAAGTCGCCGGTCGCCGTAGAGGACGGCAAAGGCGACGCCGACACTCAGGCCGGCGAGCAACGAAATCGTGACGATCCCGGTCGAGCCGGGTCCTCCGTCGTTGAGGGCGTGGGTGATCCCGATCGCGATGGCCATGAACAGCACCAGCCGACCGCCGGCGGCGCGCCGCAGCCGTAGCGCGGCCCATTGCACGATCCCGACTGCGATACCAGTCATCGCCCCGAGGATGGCGCCGAAGACCATCGCTCCGGCCTGCCAACCGGACGCGTCGCCGAAACTTCCCGGGAAATGGAGGACGAACCCGCCCACGGCGAGACCGATGGTCGTTGCCACTACCCAGACCACCGCCCGAACCCATCGCGAGGTCATCCGACTCCTCCGTGTCACGGTATATCGTACGATGATACGCGAGGGCGCATCAGAGTTTCGAAGAGAGTGGCGAGCCTCTCGCCCGAACGGCGGGGCGATACACTCAAGCCCATGACCATCTCGATTCAGAACGCGCCGCTCCTCCAGCACACCGATCCGGCCTGGGCTCGTCCACTGCCGGCTGCAATCCACGGCGCGCGGGCCGACGTTGCCGCGATCGTGGTCGACATCCTCGCCATCCCCGAGTCCGCGCTCGAGCGTGTGTGGCCGTGGACCGGCGGCGGCGACGTGGACGTGCGCTACGGCATCTATCACCTGCACGAGCTCTTCGAGCGAGCCGAGGTCGATGCGTCGCGAAGCCTCCGAAGTGCGGGAGGGGACGCCGGGTTGGCCGCCGCCCTCATCGCTCCGTCCGGAGCGGCGCGCTGGGATCTCCACGGCGTCCTGGCCCCGCTGTCGGATGCCGACATCGACGCCGACCCGGGCGGCGGGGAGTGGTCCATCCGGCGAACGCTCGGCCACATCGTGAACGGGCAGCGTGCGTACGGCTGGTCAACCGCGTGGTGGCAGGAACAAGCGTTCGCGATCGACGATCCTGAGCTGCCGACGAGCCTGGGCGACGCCTTCTGGGCCGACCTGCCTGACGACGATGGCACCGAGAAGGAAGGTTCGATCGACGAGATCCGTTCGCGCCTCGACGAGATCGTCGACCTCTCGGCGGAGCGCTTCGCCGGCATGCCTGAAGATCGCCTCGGTCACGGCGCCCGCTGGGGCGGGTTTGCGGTGCCCGTTTCCTTCCGGCTCGGGCGCTGGTCCAGCCACATCCGCGAGCACACCATCCAGGTCGAGAAGACGCTGGCGATGCTCGGACGCGTCCCGTCCGAGCCGGAACGCCTGGTCCGCCTGACGCTCGCCGCCTACGGTCGGGCCGAATCGGCGCTCCTCGGCCAGCCCGATGCCAATGCCGCGGCCGAGATCGTCCGCGCGGCCGTCGCCGAGACCCGCTCGTCGATTGCCGACACACGCCGCGCCGCCGAAGCCTGAGCTCGGTCGCTCCTGGAAGCGACACGAGATCCGGCGACGGATGGTGAGGGCGGGACTACCAGATCGTCCGCGGCCTCGAGTGCCTGCGCAGCGGCGGGAGCGACACGTAAGGAATCGCGTTCCACCGCGACTTACGGCTAGCCCAGGCCGAACAGGCTCCGCGAAAGCGTCTTGACCCACACGGCCGCGGTCAGGCCACAGGCGGCGATCGCCATCCCGAGGGCCAGAAGGCCCTCGATCCGGAGGCGGAGCTGACGCCGTTGAACGCCTCGGCCCTCGA
>JANNUK010000433.1:0-1954 GCA_031395155.1 Chloroflexota bacterium
CGACACGCGAACGAACCGTCGGCGGTTGTCGGATCACCGCTCTGCTCTCCGTTCCGCATTCCCCCGGGATGGCCGCGCGATCGAGGGCTGGTTGGCCCGACCATCCGGACCCATCGCGGCACTGTCATTCCTGACAGACGACACTCCAGTGAGCACAATGCCGGCTTCGAACGGAGGGCAGCGGGTCCCGACGAGGGGTACGTGCACGAGGGCTCGATCCCGAGCGTGACAGATGCTCATCTGAGGGTCGTCTGGCAGGTTCGGGCCACACCGAGTTGACCTGATGCTCGGGTGAGTAGCGTCTGTCAGGTTTGGGCAAGGTTGGGGACTCGCGCCGTGGCTCGCGGCCGGGGCTTGCGCCGAGGCTCTCGCCGTGGAAACGGCGTCGGCAGGGGCTCGCGCCCAGGACTCGGCTTCGGCCGCTGCCACGTTAGACCGGCAACGCCGCCGCGAGCACGCCAGCGGCGACACCGAACGCTGCCGCCATCAAACCGATCCGGAGCGCGGTCGCCCGGTCGCGCGATCGTGCGGCGGCGTCCGGGACCGCTGCCGTCGTGCCGGTCGGGCCGAAGTTGAAAACGCCAGCGGACCCGAACGCGACGCAGAACCTGAACCACGCCTGGAGGTAGCCCGTGGCGGCCATGACTGCCGGTAGTCCCACGACCAGGCGCGTGATGGGCGGAGCTCCGATCGCAACGAGGATCGCGAACGTGACCGCCGTGGCCGCAATCCCGACGTGCCCCGCCCGACGTCGCCGGGCGATCTCGGCCGGACCGATGTTACAGGCACCAGACCGATACACGTTCGCGTCGATGGCCTTTCAGTCCAGGAGGCGGTAGGCGTCGAGGGTGAGGAACTCGGCGAACTCGTCGTCGAGGACGAGTCGATCGAGGAGCGCGACGGCTTCGTCCAAGCGGTCGCCGGCCGGATCCCGGGGGAGTGCGGCCAGCACCTGATCGCGGATCGCGCGGTAGCGGTCGGCATCGAAGGCCGCCCCCTCATCGAGCCTCGCGCCGGTCACGCGCCACTGCCAGAGCTGCGAGCGGGCGATCTCGGCCGTGGCCGCGTCCTCCATGAGGTTGTCGATCGCGGCCGCGCCGATGCCTCGCAACCACGAATCGAGATAGCGGAGCGCGACTGAGATGTTGACGCGGACCCCCTCGACCGTGACCGCGCCTCCTGGCACGCGCAGATCCAGAAGATCCGTCGCTGCAACCGCGATGTCGTCCCGAAGCCGGCCCTTCTGGTTGGGGGCCGCGCCCAGGACCCCGTCGAAGATCTCGGTCGCGAGCGGTACGAGATCCGGATGCGCGACCCAGGTCCCGTCGAACCCATCCCCTGATTCTCGCTCCTTGTCGGCCCGGACCCTGGCCATCGCCACGTCCGTCACCTCGGGATCGCGGCGGTTGGGGATGAACGCCGCCATCCCGCCGATCGCATGCGCCCCGCGCCGATGACACGTCGCGACCAGCAACTCCGTATAAGCCCGCATGAACGGCGTCGTCATCGTCAGTTGCGCGCGATCCGGCAAGGCCATCGAAGGGTGCGTGCGGAACTTCTTGATCGCGCTGAACAGGTAGTCCCAGCGCCCCGCGTTGAGCCCGGCCGAGTGGTCGCGCAGCTCGTACAGGATCTCGTCCATCTCGAACGCGGCGAGGATCGTCTCGATGAGGACGGTCGCCCGGATCGAACCCTGCGGGATCCCGACCGCGTCCTGGGCAAACACGAAGGCGTCCGTCCAGAGCCGCGCCTCCTCGCTCGACTCGAGCTTCGGGAGGTACAGGTACGGGCCGCTACCCTGCCGGATCAGCTCCGCCGCGCTGTGGACCATGTACAGGCCGAAGTCGAACAGCGAGGCGGACACGGGCGCTCCGTCGACGAGGACGTGGCGCTCCTCGAGATGCCAGCCACGCGGCCGAACGACCAACGTTGCGGGCTGATCGCCGAGCCGGTA
>JANNUK010000436.1:0-2421 GCA_031395155.1 Chloroflexota bacterium
GTCGAACTCCTCGGAGCGATGGGGTACGGAAGTTCTACCGACGAGACGTCGCTCCGCGTTACCAAGTTGATCGGCGATGAAGGAATTGACGGTGTGATCGATGAGGACAAGCTTGGTCTCGATGCCGTGTACATCCAGGCGAAGAAGTATCAGGCAAAGACGGCCGTTGGCCGGCCGGCGCTCCAGGCCTTCGCTGGGAGCCTCGAGGGCCAACGGGCAAGCAAGGGCGTGTTCTTGACGACGTCGCACTTCACAGCGGAAGCCGAAGAATACGTGAGGCGGATCAGCCGACGGATCGTGCTTGTCGATGGGCGGACGCTCACTCGGCTCATGTACGACTATGGCATCGGCGTCCGACCGGGTCGGAGCCTTGCCGTGAAACGGGTCGACGAGGGTTACTTCGAAGGCGAGGTCTGACGAGCCGGCCGGGTCCGAGTAGCCGTAAATGAAAGGAGCCGGCACCCACGACCGGCCCCAACCGCAACCGCTGCGTGCTTACAGCTGGTCGGGTGGCCGAAGTCCCTCCCGTTGCCCAGCGGGCGCCCGCCGCCGCGTGGCGACGGCGAATCCGAGCAGGATCCAGCCGATTCCGTTGAGGGCGATACCGGCGAGCGCGAGCGGGCCAAAGATCGTGGGGTTGGAGGCGGATGTGAGCTCGAGCCGGTCCATGCCCGTGATCGCGAGCAGTGAACCGATCGCGAGGGCGAGTCCGCCCCATCGGGCCACGCCGGCCAGTCGCAGTGTCACGAGACCGAACGCGGCATCGGTCAGCCACAACGCGAGACCCACCACGAAGTAGACCATCCCGAAGGCGCCGGCGCCAATCGGCTCTGTCCGGCCTATGTCGAGAACGATCATGCCGATGTGCCAGATGTTGATGAGCACGGTGGGGATCGCGACGGCCCAGGCGAGCCTGGGCGATGCCGCAAGCTGCCGGCGGTGAAGGGCAAGGACGATCGCGATCGCGCCGAGATTGAACAGAATGAGTCGCACCGTATTGAGATCGGGCGCGATCTCCACGAGGAACGCTGCCAGGAGGACGCTGCCGCCAAGGATGCCGACGAGGCCGAGCAGCCGGCTCCAGCCCGACGGAGATGGGTCGAGCGAATGCCCCGCCCGGCGGTCCTTGCGAGCGTGTTCCGAGGGGGCGGTGACGGCCAGGTCGCCCAGGATCCGCAGCCACAGAAGCCCAAGCCGGGCTGTCGACCCGGTCCGGCGCGCGTCCCCGAGCAGGTCGCCGAACAGCACGACCATCTCGTCCCCGAATCGTGCCCGGAACTCGGACGGGTAGAGGCGGAGGAGCCCCCGATAGGCGCGCTCGTGGAACGTTCCCTGCGAGATCATTCGACCGTTTCGAGCGCCCACGGGCGCGCCGCTTGGACGAGGGTCTGCAGGCGGCGCACCTCGGCCGTGGCCACGGTTCGCCCAACAGCTGTCAGCCGGTAATAGCGTCGGCGCTGATCGTCCAGCTCAGGATCCGGGCGCTCGTCGCACTCTTCAATGAGTCCATCGTCGAGGAGCCGTTTGATCGTCGTGTAGACCCCGCCGGGACCCAGGCGCGTCGCGCCCTCGGTCATCCGGGTGATCTCGCGCATGATCGCGTATCCGTGGCGCTCCTCCGGCCCGATGGCGAGGAGAACGTGCATCGCCGTCCGCGAGAGGGGCGGGAGCCGATCGGAAGTCTTGACGGCGTCCATGCGGAAACTCTATCAGAACCTGATGGAGTGTCAATCGACAATCTGGAACCGGGACCTGCTTCTCCAGATCACAGCGGAATCTTTGGCAGCACATGGATGGCGTCGTGGCTCGGGCACACAAAGTAGCCATGTAGGCGCGTCCAGTCCGCCTCGGGCAGGGCGACGAACTCACCGTCGCGGGCGACGATCTCACCGGCCGGGCCCCGGATCACCGGATCCGTAGCGTTCCCTCCCTGAAACCCGGGGGCCCAGGATGTCCACAGCCGGACGCCACGGTCCGTAATCGCCCAGACCTGGTCCCTGGCCGACGGGTCGATGTGAATCGTGAACGAGCGATATGGCACCGTGATCGCGTCGCAGCCGAGGTCGGCCGGAGCCGGCCACAACCGGATCGCGCCCTGCGGATCCGTGACGGGCGGGACGACGCGGATCCGGATCGTCACCTCGAGCTCGTGCACGGGCGAGCCGCACTCGCCCTCGACGAACTGGGCGTACGCCGTGATGTACCACTCTCCGGCCGGCAGCCGGTAGAGCGGGTCGGCGAAGAACGCCTGGTAGAAGGCTGCATTCGGGTCGCCTGCATCCCAGCCGCCGGACTTGGTCAGCGGGCTCACCTGGGGTCGTTCGCTCGAGATCTCATAGGCCGCGCAATCGAACTGCCGGCCCGGACCGAGCTGCCTCGTCCCGAATCCCTCCCTGACGCCGAAGCCGAGCAGCCCCGACC
>JANNUK010000473.1:0-4106 GCA_031395155.1 Chloroflexota bacterium
CGCCGCCGCTCCGTGCCGGCCCGCCGCCGGTCCGTGCCGCCGCCGCTCCGTGCCGGCCCGCCGCCGCTCCGTGCCGGCCGGGGACCTGTTGACACGTGCGTTATTGTCGCTATGTTACGGGTAACCGATGGTCGAAGTCACCGCCTCGAACAGCGCCCGCTCTCCCCGCGGCGCGGACCGGTAGACTCGCGCCATCGTCTTGCGTCAGTGGCACTTCCGGGTCGGATTGAGGAGAGCCCGCGATGGCCGAACCGCTCGTCGAGATGACCGACATCAGCAAGAGCTTCCCGGGCGTTCACGCCCTCGACGGCGCCCGGTTCACGCTCCTTTCCGGGGAGGTCCATGCCCTGGTCGGGGAGAACGGTGCCGGCAAGTCAACGCTGATGAAGATCCTGGCCGGCATCTACCGGCCCGATGCGGGATCGATCCGGGTCAAGGGTCGAGACGTGCACATCTCCTCGCCCCGGGCTGCCCAGGATCTCGGGGTCAGCATCATCCACCAGGAGCTCAACCTGATGGGCCACCTGACGGTGGCGCAGAACATCTTCATCGGGCGCGAGCCACGGGGCAGGCTGCCGTTCATCCTCGATGAGAAGACCCTCAACGAAAAGGCCAAGGAGCTCTTCGCCGAGCTGCACATCAGGCTCGACCCGCGGGCCCGCGTCTCCAACCTTGCGGTCGCCCAGCAGCAGATGGTCGAGATCGCCAAGGCGCTCTCGTTCGAGTCGGAGGTCCTGATCATGGACGAGCCGACCGCCGCGCTCACCGATACGGAGATCGACGAGCTGTTCCGGATCATCCGCCACCTCCGCGAGCGCGGGGCCGGGATCGTCCACATCTCCCACCGGCTCGAGGAACTGAAGCAGATCTCGGACCGGGTCACGGTGATGCGCGACGGTCAGTACGTCGACACGGTCACGACGGCCGAGGCGAGCATCCAGTCGATCATCGGCATGATGGTCGGCCGCACCATCTTCGAAGCGACTCCGGAACTGCCGGAGAAACCCAACCCCGAGGTCGTCCTGGAGGTCCGCCACCTGAATCGCGGTCGGGTAATCCGCGACGTCAGCTTCGAGCTGCACCGCGGCGAGATCCTCGGCTTCTCCGGCCTCGTCGGCGCCGGGCGCACGGAGGTGATGCGGGCCGTGTTCGGGGCGGACCCGCACGACTCGGGAGAGATCCTCGTGCACGGCGAACCGGTCGAGATCCGGACACCGCAGGACGCGGTCGGCCATGGTATCGGCTACCTGTCCGAGGACCGCAAGCGCTACGGACTCGCGCTGACGATGGACGTTGAGACGAACACCGTGCTCGCGGCGCTGAGCTCGTTCGCCGACCGGATCGGGAGGATCGACGTTGCCCGCACCAGGGTCACCGCGCTGGAGCATGTCAAGAACCTCGCGATCAAGACGCCGGGTCTCGCCCAGCGCGTCCGGAACCTCTCGGGTGGCAACCAGCAGAAGGTGGTCATCGGCAAGTGGCTCACCGCCGATACCGAGGTCCTCATCTTCGACGAGCCGACGCGCGGCATCGACGTGGGCGCCAAGAGCGAGATCTACCGTCTCCTCAACGGTCTCGCCAAGCAGGGCAAGGCGATCATCATGATCTCGTCCGAACTTCCCGAGATCCTGCGGATGAGCCACCGCATCGTCGTGATGTGTGAAGGGCGCATCACCGGCGAGCTGAGCGCGACGGAGGCGACGCAGGAGGGGATCATGCGGTTCGCCACCCAGCGCGAAGCCGTCGCGGCCGCCTGACCGGCACCTCCCAGACCGACATGGACACCGCACGAGGCAGCAATCCGATGGAGACGCCGACCGCGACCAGCCAGTCCCGGATGTCGAAGATGCTGACCGGCGACGCGCTCCAGCGCCTCCTGGCTCTCGGCGCTCTCGTGATCCTGTTCCTCTTCTTCTCGTCGATCTCGGAGCCGTTCCGGACCTACGAGAACTTCACCTCGATCCTGGTGGCCACGGCCGTCAACGGCGTCCTGGCCATGGGCGTGACATTCGTGATCATCACCGGCGGGATCGACCTCTCGGTCGGCACCACGATGACCCTCTGCTCGGTCGTCCTGGGCCTGGTGGTCACCAAGATGGGCCTCCCGCTGTGGCTGGGTCTCCCGGCGGCCCTGGCGGCCGGCGCGTTCATCGGCATTCTGAACGGCGTGCTGATCGCGAAGGCCAAGCTCCCGCCCTTCATCGCCACGCTCGGCATGCTCAACGTGGCCCGCGGGCTCGCGCAGATCCTGTCCGACGTCAAGCCGATCTACTTCGAGGGCAACCCCGAGTTCTACAACTCGTTCATGGGCAAGACCCTGTTCGGCATCCCGAACGTCGTCTTCATCATGTTCGGGGCCGCGGTCCTGGCGTCCCTGGTCCTGACGAAAACGGTGCTGGGTCGCTACACGTTCGCCCTCGGCTCCAACGAAGAGGCGACGCGTCTGTCCGGCGTCAACGTCGACGCCTGGAAGATCGCCGTCTACGGCGTTTCCGGGCTGTTCGCCGGCCTCGCCGGCATCCTCATCGCGTCGCGCATGACCTCCGCCCAGCCGTCGGTTGGCCTGGGCTACGAGCTGGACGCCATCGCGGCGGCCGTCATCGGCGGCACCTCCCTCAGCGGTGGCGAGGGCAGCATCGTCGGCACGGTCATCGGGGCATTCATCATCAGCACCCTCACGATCGGTCTGTCCATCACCGGCGTCCCCGACCAGTGGAAGCTGGTGATCACCGGCCTGGTGGTCATCGCCGCCGTCTGGCTCGACATCCTGCGCCGCCGCCGTCGCGCCTAGCGAGCGCGACCGTCCCACCCATCCGGACCTGGTGCCGGCGCCGAGCGATCGGGCTGGCAGAGCGGTCATTCATAGCAAAACGGAGGAGAACATGCGGATCTCACGGTTCTACGGCCTCGTGGCGGGAGCCATGTCGCTGGCCCTGGTCGTCGCTGCGTGCGGCGGCGCCCCGGCGACAGACGGCGGGAAGCCGTACATCGCCATCGTGTCGAAGGGCTCCCAGCACCAGTTCTGGCAGGCCGTCCAGAAGGGCGCCACCGACGAGGCGGCGGCCAAGGGCGCCACGATCACCTACGAGGGCCCCGCCTCGGAGTCCGAGGTGGACAAGCAGCTCACGATGCTGCAGACCGCCCTCGACAAGAAGCCGGCGGCGATCTGCTTTGCCGCCCTCGACAGCAAGGCAGCGACCCCGTTGCTCGAGAAGGCCAAGGCGGCCGGCATCCCGGTGGTCGGGTTCGACTCCGGCGTCGACAGCGACATCCCGGTGACCACCGTGTCCACGGACAACATCGCGGCCGCCGGTGAGGCTGCCGACAAGATGGCCGAGCTGATCGGCGAGGCCGGAAAGGTGGCGGTCATCGTCCACGACCAGACCAGCCAGACCGGCACGACCCGGCGCGACGGCTTCGTCAACCGGATGGCCGAGGCGTACCCGAACATCGAGGTCGTCGCCGTCGAATACGGTGCCGGCGACCCGGTCAAGTCGGCGGACCTGGCCAAGGCGATCATGACCGCCAACCCCGATCTCAAGGGCTTCTTCGGCGGCAATGAAGGCTCCGCGAAGGGCGTCCTCAACGCCCTCAAGGAGGCCGGCAAGGAAGGCGCGATCGTGGCCATCGGCTACGACTCGGGCCAGCAGCAGATCGACGCGATCAGGAGCGGCGTGATGGCCGGAGCCATCACCCAGAACCCGGTCGGTATCGGCGCCAAGTGCGTCGAGGCCGCGCTCGATGCCATCGCGGGCAAGACGCTCGAGAAGAACATCGACACCGGCTACTTCTATTACGACAAGACCAACATCGATAACCCCGAGATCCAGGCGGTCCTGTACCAGTAACCGCCGAACGTCGACCCGCAACGTTCCCGGAGGCTGTCCGCATCGCGGGCAGCCTCCGGTCTTCAAAGGATGTTTGCTTTGCGCTGCCAGACGCGACCCCGGTGAGCACGATCAGCGATGTCGCGGAACGGGCCGCCGTTTCCGCGATGACGGTTTCGCGCGTGATCAACAACTCGGGCTACGTCAGCGCGCCCACGCGCGGGCGCGTGGAGCGCGCGATCGATGAGCTGGGCTATGTGCCCAACGCGCTGGCTCGCC
>JANNUK010000537.1:0-4501 GCA_031395155.1 Chloroflexota bacterium
ACGGGGTCTTCGGGTCGACGAGTTCGCGCCGCGGCTGTCGTTCTTCTTCAACAGTCACTCCGACTTCTTCGAGGAGATTGCCAAGTTCCGCGCCGCGCGGCGGATCTGGTGGAAGTTGATGACCGAGCGCTATCGAGCGGACAACGAGCGATCCACGTGGATGCGCTTTCACACCCAGACGGCGGGGGTCTCGCTCACGCCGCAGCAGCCGCTCAACAATCTCACCCGGGTCGCCCTGCAGGCTCTTGCTGCCGTACTCGGCGGATCGCAATCGCTCCACACCGACGCCTACGATGAGGCGCTCGCGGTTCCGACCGCAGGGGCGGCTCTCCTGGCCCTCCGCCAGCAGCAGATCATCGCCGAGGAGTCGGGGGTGGCCGCCACGATCGATCCGCTCGGCGGGTCGTGGTTCGTCGAGTCGCTGACCAACGAGACAGAGCGCCAGGTCTGGCGGTACCTCGACGAGATCGATCGCCGCGGCGGGATGGTCGAAGCGGTCGGCGAGGGGTATCCGCAGCGCGAGATCGCAGACGCAGCCTACCGCTACCAGCGCGAGTTCGATGCCGGCGAACGGCGGATCGTCGGCGTCAATGCGTATGTCGACGAGTCCGAGGAGACGTCGATCCCCGTGCTGAGCGTCCCCCCCGGGTCGGAGGAACGCCATCGGGCCCGACTCACCCGCGTCCGAGCCGAGCGCGATGCCGAGGCCGTCGCGTCGGCCCTCGCCGGTCTGCGCGACGCGGCCGGTCGCCCGGGCGGCTCCGATTCCAATCTCATGCCGCACTTCATCCGTTGCGCCGAGGCGTATGCCACCCTCGGCGAGCAATGCGCCGTGCTGCGCCAGGTCTTTGGGGAGTATCGCGAGCCGGTCTCGGTGTGATGGACGGACCACGGGTCTCCGGTTGGGCGTCCGACGCAGCCCTTCTGGACGACTTCCTCGCCGAACCCAACCTGTGCCACATCGCGACCGTCGACGATGCCGGCGATCCCCATGTCGTGCCGGCGTGGTACTGGTGGGATGGCACGCGATTCTGGGTCGGGGCCCAGGCCGGCGACGCCAAGGTTGCCCACGCGCGGCGGACGGGGCGCGCCGCGATCGAGATCGATTCGGACATTCGCCGGAAGCGCGGCGTCCTCGCCCGCGGCCGAGCCCTGGTTGTCGACGGACTCGACGGACGTGACGCGTATCTGCGGATCACGACGGAACAGGTCCGCCGCTACCAACCGGACCGACCGGCGGCCGAGACGGCCGCACGCATGGCCGAGAAGGGCATACCGGTCGCGATCGAGATCACCCCGGAATCGATGGTGTCCTGGGGGCGGTAGGCGATCCGAGCGTCGTTCGCTTCGCTGCGATTCGCTGCGCTCCGCTACGATGCACCTCCGGCCCGACGCCGCTCAGGCGGGCCCGAACCGGGAGACCCAGATGTACCTGACCGCGCTCGAGTTCCTCGAAGAGGAGCGTGACTCCTGGCGGCCGTTCGAGGCGTTGCTGGAGCTGACGGACGACCAGCTCGCGCGGCCCGTCGAGGGGGCACGCGGCTGGAGCGGGCGTGACCTGCTCGGCCACATGGTCGCGTGGCAATCGCATGCGCTCGATGTGGCGCGCGAACTGGCAGTTGGCGAGACGAGTGCGAGCCGCGAGGCGCAGGCGCGCGATTGGGATGCCCGCGCCGACGCCGTCAACGACGACCTCCTCGCCTCGTGGGGCGCACTCGACGTGGCCGAATTGCGCCGACGCGCCTCGTCCATTCCGGGTGAGCTTCGAGGCACCTTGACCGTCGTCCCGGAGAGCCGGTTCATCAAGCATGCCGACCAGGAGACGTTCTTCGTCGAGGAGACGATCGAACACTACGAGGACCACCTGTCCGACCTGCGTTCCATTCTCGAGGCCGCCGGGTGAAGGGAGACCCGTTGCAGGCCGACTCGGGGTTGTCTTCGGATCGGCCGGGGTTGTTGGCCGCGGCGCTCGAGCGAGCTGCATCAAGTGTCGGCGCGATCGGTGATGTTGCCGCCTCAACCACGACCTGGTCGCTTGGTGGCCAGGCGTTCGCCGCGTTCTCGGAGGGTGTCGTCGAGTTTCGACTGGACGGCCCGATCGCAGCCGCCGCGTTGCGGACGCCCGACACTGAATCCTCGGCTCGCGGTCCGGAGTGGGTCGCCGTTCAGCCTCGCGAACTCGACCAGTTTGCATTGGACCGGATCGAGTCCTGGTTCATCGCCGCCTGGCGGCGCGCCGGCTGAACCGCCGTCAGGCGTCCAGCTTGACGAACTCGGCGAGGCCGAACTGCGCCTCGAGCTGCTCCATCGGTCGGAAACCGACGACGCCCTGCGGCTGGGCACCCGGCTTGAAGAACGCGATCGTCGGGATCGACATGATCTTGAAGGCCTGCGAAATGCGCGGGTTGGCGTCCACGTCGACCTTCACGACATCCACGGAACCCTCGTACTTTGCGGCCAGCTTCTCCATCTCAGGTGCGACCATCTTGCAGGGGCCGCACCACGCCGCCCAGAAGTCGACCACGACGGGCTTGTCGTTGTTGACGACCAATGCTTCGAAGTCGGCATCGGTTGCGTGCTTGATGGCCATTCGATGAACCCTCTTTCTCCCGCTCGGCGGGCAACTGCCGCCCCTTAGCGGGCGATCGACTGGATGAGTCGGTAGGCCTCGAGAACCCGGGGGTCCGAGAGGCGATAGAAGATGGTGTTGCCGTCACGCCGAGACGTGACGAGGCCGGAATTGCGCAGCACCGACAGGTGCTGGCTCATGTTCGGGACCTGGCAACCCACGCGGGTCGACAGCTCGCTCACGGAGAGCTCGCCGGCGGCCAGCGATTCGAGGACGCACAACCGCTTGGGATCGGCGAGAGCGTGCCCGATGGACGCCGCTCGACGACGGCTGGTCTCCTCGAAGGACTGGGGTTCGATCATGACGAGGCAAGTGTCTCACTACTTGCGCAAACTCGCAAGTACGGGGGACACAAGGAACCGGCTGGCGTGCCGGCGCTTTCGGGCATGGTGCACGGTCAGGCGAAGAACGGCGGCCCGCACAGCACGTAACGCTCGAACATACCGGGCTCGCGATCGCTCAGGAAGAGCATATGGAACGGATCCAGCCGGTAACCCCGCTTGACCAGGTGCGCGACCGCGGCCGCGTTGACCAGGGGCACATCGAACGCGATCTCGGACTGGCCTGCCTCAGTGGCGGCCGTTTCTGCTTCTGCCAGCAGCACCGGCATATCCGCCGGATCGAAGGCGGCAAAGGGCCCACCCCAGCCAACGGCCGTGGGATGGTACCCGTAGGCCACGATTCGCCCACCGCGTCGATAGGCGATCGCCCTGCGCTGGCCGGCCAGGAACCGATGGTCGACGTCCCGGCGAAAACCGAGGATCGGTTCGTCGATCGCGGCGAGCTCGTCGAGGGTCGCCGCGTCGATCGTCAACGGCTCGCGCTGCAAGTCCGACGATGCCTCGACCATCTGCGGCGCCCGCGTGAATGCGTAGATCGGAAATCGACCGACGACGCCGGCCTTCAGGTAGCGCGCGATGGCCGGTAGCTCCCCGGTGGCGATGATCGTGCGTTCCAGGCCGTCGAGCGGCAGGGTCCGTTCGAGGAGGCCGCGCCCGACGCCGCCGCCCTGGGCGTCCGGCAGGACAAAGAATTCGGTCAGTTCACGGACGTTGCCCCGGACGATGGATCGTGCGTAGCCGACGGTCCGATGACCGTCCTCGGCGAACCAGAACTGGTCCCCGGTCGCCCCGAGATGCTCGAACAGGGGCCGTCGCCGGTCCCACGCCGCCGGGTCGCCGGCAGTCGCGTAGCCGGTCCCACCGACGCGCGCGCTCAGGTGATCGATCGTCGGTTCGAAGATGTCGAAGGCGGCCCGGGCGTCATCGTGTCCGCCCGGTCGGAAGGTGACCATCGCCCGCAGTCTGCCACTCCCGGCCTCCGGCGGCCACGCTGGAGCGATATGCTCCCGGCCATGCCCGACGAGATCGTTGCCCTTGAGCGCATGCGAGCCGCGCGTGAGGCCATCGCCGGAAGGGTGCATCGCACGCCGCTCCTGACCTCGCGCACGGCGGCGGCCATCGCGGGCCAGGCCAGCGGCGTCCGGCTCGCCGATGGTCGCCTGTACGTGAAGGCCGAGCACCTCCAGAAGACGGGGTCGTTCAAGCCCCGCGGCATGACGGCGCGGGTCCTGGGCCTGTCGCCCGACGAGCGGCAGAGGGGGATCATCACGCTGTCGGCCGGCAATGCCGGCCAGGCCTACGCGTATGCCGGCGCGACCGCCGGGGTCCACGCCACCGTGGTGATGCCGGCTGGTGCGGTCCGAACAGAGGTTGACGCGTGCCTTGGCTACGGAGCGGAGGTCGTGCTGCACGGCGCGAACGTCGGCGAGACGTTCGCGGAGATGGAGCGGCTGCGCGATGAGCGCGGCCTCACCTTCTGCCATCCGTTCGACGATGCCGATGTGATCGCGGGACATGCTTCGGCCGGGTT
>JANNUK010000579.1:0-3907 GCA_031395155.1 Chloroflexota bacterium
CGTGCGCTCGCCACCGCCGGCGTCGCGGCGATCGTCCTCGTCGGTTCGAGACCGCGCCTGTTCGCTCCGCTCGCGGCTGCCGCCCTGGCGGTCGGCATCGTGGTGCAGCCGGCAGCCATCCTCATCGAGCGCACCTTCTACGGCACCTACCGGGTCGTCGAGACGGCGCCTGGTCGCCACGTCCTCTACGCCGGAACGACGATCCACGGCATGCAGGATGCCGCGCCGGGCGAGGCGCGCGAGCCACGGAGCTATTACCACCGGGGAGGACCCCTCGGGCAGGTCATCGGCGCCCTCCAGCGGGACCCTCGCCCGCTCAGGATCGGGGCGGTGGGCCTGGGCGTCGGGACGATCGCCGCGTACGGACGGCCCGGCGATACGTTCCAGTTCTTCGAGATCGATCCGGCGGTCGAGGCCATCGCCCGCGATCCGGCCCTGTTCACCTACCTCGCCGACACGCCCGCGGCGGTCGAGGTCGTGATCGTCGATGGGCGGCTCGGCCTCGAGTCCGTGGCACCCGGCTCGTACGACCTCCTCGTCCTCGACGCGTTCAGCTCGGATGCCGTGCCGGTCCATCTGCTCACCGTCGAGGCGTTGCGCCTGTCCATGGATCGAATGGCGCCGGGCGGGGTCGTCGCGATCCACGTCTCGAATCGCTACCTCGATCTCGAGGCCGTCGTCGCTGCCGGGGCGCGAGAGCTGGGCCTGATCGCGATCACCGGCTCAGACCTTCCTGCGCCGACCGATATCGGACGGGTCGACGCGTCGAGGTGGGTGATGGTGGCCCGCGCCTATTCGGAGGTCGCCGACCTCGCGACCGGCCCGGACTGGCGGACCGCCCGGGACCGCGGCCACCGCCCGTGGACGGACCGGGCGAGCGACCTGCTCAGCGTTCTCGGCGGCCAATAGGCCCTCCGGTCCCGATGGCCCTTCGGTCTCAGCCGGCGTGACGCTCGCGACGGTGCAGACGAGCGATCACGGCATAGAGCATCGGGAGTGCCATCTCGGGATGCTCCTTGAGGAGCGCACGGAACTCCCATGCAGGAAGGAGCAGGCAGGTCAACTCATGCTCGGCGACAACGGTTGCCGTTCGTCCATGCTCCTCGATGATCCCCAGTTCTCCGAAGAATTCGCCCGGGCCAAGCCGTCCGGACCATGACTCGCCGTCCCGCTCCACGCGGGCCGTGCCGGCAGTGACGAGATAGACGTGGAGGGCCGGATCGCCCTGGCGGACCACGAGCTCGCCGGGCGCGAAGGTGCGCTCCCTCGCCGATTTCAGGACCTGGCCCCGGGCCTTCGAGGACAGGACGGACAGGATCGGGATCGATGCGGCGGCCGCCGAGTCCATGGCACCTCTCCTCGTGTGGTCGAGCCGGGTCGAGATCGGCCTTCATCGTAGCCGCCGCTCCGCCTCCGCGAACGGCTTCGACCTCGTGTGGCCCGTCGGGCCCGATCAGAGCGATCACGGCCATGGCCAATTGAAGCTGTCGATGATCGTCTAGATTCGCTCGAGTCCGGCTATTCGCCCGGGTAGTCAGATTCGGGCTGAGCGAGCGTGGCACTCCACCCAGAACGTCGGAATCGGTGACCCGTCACGCTCGCTGACGCCCGATCTCAGTACTGGGCGGAATATCGGACGGAGGGAAGGGGACTCTCGTCTGTCAACAACCTGTGCGGGAACTACAGCTAGACCTCCGCGATCACCCCGATCGAGACCCGAAACCCGGCGCGGCGCTGCGCTGGAGGCATCAAGGTGCCTTGCCCGACGGGCGTGTCGTTCGGGAACCAGCGAACCCATTCCTCGCTGAATGTGTCGAACTCCGCTGGATCGCGCAACGCCCAGTTCGCCCAGACGACCTTCTCGAGTGAGCTTTCCGAAGCACCAAGCAGCGCCTCGAGGTTGCGCATGCACTGGCGCGTCTGCTCCTTGATCCCTGCGCTGACGATCCGACCAGTGTCCGGATCGACGGGACCGATCCCGGACACGTAGACCATGCCACCGGCCGTGACTGCCCGGCCGCGACCCGACGAGCCACCCGACTCATCGGGCGACCGTCCTTGATCTCCGGCGAGTGATCCGCCCCTTCCCGGACCGACCGGCACTGATCGCGTGGCTACTTCTTCGGCAGGGATGCCGAACTCCCCGGGCGGTAGCTGGATCCCGTGAGCCTTGAACTTGCGCATGAACGTTGGGCGAATCCCGGTCGCCTTGAGCGTTCCTTCGATCTTCTTGTCTCGGACGCCGGTCTGCTCGAACACGAAAATGTCCTGCATGAGGATCTCGTCGTCCTCGACGCCGTAGACCTCGCTGATGTTGACGATCTTGCGCGAGCCGTCCTTGAGCCGGGCGGTATGGACGATCAGGTCGACGGCAGACGCGATCTGCTCGCGGATCGCACGCAGGGGCAGCTCGTAGCCGGTCATGAGCACCATCGTCTCGATCCGCCGGAGCATGTCCTTCGGGCTGTTCGCATGCCCGGTGGACAGCGATCCATCCTGTCCGGTTGTCATCGCCTGGAGCATGTCCAGGGCTTCCCCGGCGCGACACTCGCCGACGATGATCCGGTCGGGGCGCATGTGCAGCGCATTGCGCAGCAGATCCCGGATCGTGATCTCACCCCTTCCCTCGAGATTGGGCGGTCGTGCTTCGAGGGTGACGACGTGGCGCTGGCGGAGCTGCAGCTCGGCCGCGTCCTCGATCGTCACGATCCGCTCGTCGTCGGGGATGAACGACGACAGGACGTTGAGCGTCGTCGTCTTGCCGGAACCGGTGCCGCCGGAGACGAAGATGTTGAGGCGAGCCTCGACGCACGCCTGGACGAAGTCGAACATCTCGCTCGACGCCGTCCCGAAGCCGACCAGGTCGGCCACGGTGAACGGCGTGGCGGAGAACTTCCGGATGGTGATGACCGGCCCCACGAGCGAGAGCGGGGCGATGACGGCGTTGACACGTGAGCCATCGGGAAGGCGCGCGTCGACCCGCGGGCTCGACTCGTCGATGCGTCGACCGAGGGGGGCGATGATCCGGTCGATGATCCGGCGTACGTGCTCGTTGTTCATGAACTGCACGTCGACGCGCTCGATCTTGCCTCCTCGCTCGATGTAGATCCGTTGCGGGCCGTTGACCATGATCTCGGTGATCGACTTGTCGAGAAGGAGCGGCTCGAGGGGTCCGAGGCCCGTGATCTCCTGGAGCAACCCGTCGACCATGCCCAGCCGCTCGTCGCGCGTTGCAGCGAAGCCCTGCCGAACGAGGACCCGGTCGACGATCTCCTCGATCTTCGTCCGCAAGGCGGCCGGCGTGACGTCGAGCTGTGCGCCGAATTCTCGCGAGAACTCCTGCTGGACGCCAATGGTGATGTCGCGAAGCGACGCGTCGCGGGCAGGATTTCGAGCCTGCTTCGGGGGATCGGGGGGCCGATCAACGACGATCGCGCCGGCCTGCGCGGCCTCGGCTTCCACGCCGGTTGGTGTGGCCTCGGCCGTCACGACGGCCTGCGCAGCCTCGGCCGTCACCCCGGCCTGGGCGGCTTCGGCCTCCACGCCGGACAGCACGGCTTCGGCCTTTGCGCCGGCCTTCGCCGCTTCGGCCCTCGCGTTTTCGGCTTGGCGTACCCGCTCGACTCGTTGGAGCAGGGTCATGACCTTGGTCTCCCTCGGGCTTGCGTCATTCCAGGTTGTGCGCCTCCCGACCCGCGGGGCCTGGCCCCGCCCGGCAGCGCACGCTGCGTTTGCCGACACGATACATCCGCGAAGCGTACCGAGGCGCCGGTGGTACCGGGAATGATGCCCTGGAAGTACCAAAGTGATGCGCGCCGTCAACGCATATCGTGGTGCCGGAGCCGGGACTTGAACCCGGATGAGGTTGCCCTCGACGGCGTTTGAGCTTGCCCGGACGTGTGCGCGA
>JANNUK010000620.1:0-2738 GCA_031395155.1 Chloroflexota bacterium
CACCGGCGAAGCCGGGGCCGAGGCGATTGCCGCTCATCTCGCCGATGCGCGAACGCTGCTCGTCGTGGGATCCGGCGCCGACCGACCGGCCGCGCGTGAGCTCGTCCTCAAGGTCGAAGAGGCGTCGTGGCTCCCGTCTGCGATGCGCGACCTGGAGACGATGCTCCACGGACATCTGCCCTCGACGGACGCGTCGACCGGCCTTGTCCTGATCCTGACCGACCGAAGCGGCCGCGCCGAGCGCGTCGCCCGCGCCCGCGAGGTCCTGGCCGCGGCCAGGGTCATCGGGCTCCGTTCGGCGGCGATCCTCGCGGAAGGTGCGTCCGCCGACCTGGACCCGACGCTCACTCCGGCAGGCCGGCTCGTCGTCGCCGAGGAGCCGGGTCTGCCCGCCGCGGTCGCCGCCCTCCTCGGCTCCGCGACACCGCTCCAGCTCCTGACCGAGCGGATCGCCCGCGCCCGCGGCACCAACCCCGACCCGATCCGTCGCGACGACCCGCGGTACCGCGAGGCGGCGGCGGCCGCAGAGTAGCCCGCCCGCGTCGCGAGGGCGCAATACAGCATGGCTGCACTGCGGCTATGGTCGAGTGGGTCGACCTGCCACGACCGACCTGACGCAAGGCATGGGTACCCGCGGTACAAGGCCACAGCGTGCTAATGCACCTTTCAGGCTCCATGCGTGTCAAGGCACCAGCATGATTGGTACCGCAGCAACAAACTCCCGCCCTGTGGAGCGATCTTCGTCATAACACCAGCGGAGCGAGTACGCGCGCGGAGGCGGCTGACGCGGATGCGAGTACGCGCGCGGAGGCGGAGCGAGGGCGCGCGGGCAGGGTGATCGTGGGATCCGCGCGGGAAGTCTGGGGTCAGACCCGCCCGATCAGCTCCGCGCCCATCAGGTCGATCATCTCGAGGTCCCAGGGCAGGAAGTCCTGGAGCATGATCCGCTCGATGCCGGCGGCGGCGAAGCGCTCGATCATCGCCCGCGCCTCGACCGGCGTCCCGATGATCCAGCGCGCGCGGCGCGCATCGAGCCAGTCCGAGGACCCGTCGGTCATCCCCAGGTCGCTCAGCAACCGCGCCCCGCGATCCGTAACCTGGGCCTGATCCTCACCCATCAGCGCCCCGATCATCGCCGAGCGGGTCAGCGACGCCGGATCCCGATCGGCGGCGACGCACGCGGCGGTCAGCTTCGCCTGCTTCTCAACGGCGAGTTCCGGGCCGGTGGAGCTGAGGTTGAACTCGTCGGCCCAGCGTACGGCCATCCGCATCGAGCGCGGCGCCCCCTCGCCGCCCACGATGATCCGCGGCCGCGCGACACCCGAGGCCGTCCGTGGCCGCCCGGGTACGTCGACGGCCTTCGGATCGAACTGCGCCCCGGCAACCGTCACGTACTGCCCGTCGAACGACCAGCCGTCCGGCTCCGTCCACAGGCCGTGCGCGACGGCGAGCTGCTCCTCGAGCATCGCCGCCCGGACGTCGATCGGTGGGAACGCCAGTCCGTTCGAGAGGTGCTCCTCCTCGTTCCAGCCGGCACCGAACCCCGCCTCCAGCCGCCCGCCGCTCATTTCGTCCACGGTGGTCATCAGCTTCACGAGCTGGCCGGGGTGACGGTACGTGACCGGCGACACGAGCGCCCCGAGGCGGATCGTCGTCGTCTCGCGCGCAATCCCGGCCAGGACGCCCCACGCATCGGTGGTGGGCTTCCCGGAACCGCCGGGGAAGCTGGCGTAGTGGTCGGAACGGAAGAACGCCTCGAAGCCGGCCGCTTCGGCGCGCCGCGCGACGGCGAGCTGGTCGATATAGCTCAAGCCCATCTGGGCCTCGATCATGATCGCAAAGCGCATCGATCCCTCCCGGGGTTCCTCCGTCCCGACTCGACCATCCGGCTTGACAGGACTATTCGTATCGTTAGGATAGTTCATCTGATGCGAACTATCGACGATCCGGCGACGCCCGCCTCGCCCGTGGACGCCATCCTGACAGAGATGGAGGGCGCCTTCCGCGAGCTCCGCTGTGCGGCCACGGAGCGGATGGTGAAGCAGGGCGTGAGCATGACGCAGGTCCACATCCTGTGGCTGCTCGGTCATCACGGCGACCTGCCGATGAGCCGCCTCGCGGAACTCCTCGACGTGTCCGTCTCGAATGCCACCGGTCTCATCGACCGGATGGAGGAGCGCGGCCTCGTCGAGCGCACACGCGTCGCCGACGATCGGCGCGTCGTCCTCGTTCGTCCGGCCTCCGGCGGACGGCAGATGCTCGAGGAGGTCGAAGGCCTCCGGCGGGGCCAGATGCGCAGCGTGCTTTCGCGCCTCGACGCAGCGGCCCAGGAGCGGGTGCGCGGCGCCTTCTCGGATCTTCGCGAAGCGATCGCAACCGAACTCGGTTCGGATGCCGATCACGAGCATTTCACGGCCGAACGTGCCGGTCGCTGACCAATCAGTCGAACGAACCATCGAGACTCACGGAAGGAACGGGGAAGTGGAATCCATGCCCATCGGCGCCGACACGACGCCAACAGTCGCCGACGATCCGGCGCTCGGACTCGATCGCCGCACGAAGGTCGAGATCCTCGGCGCGGTCATGCTCGGGCTCTTCCTCGTCGCACTCGACCAGACGATCGTCGGCACCGCGCTCCCACGGATCGTCACCGATCTCAAGGGCAATGACCTCTACACGTGGGTCGTCACGATCTACCTGCTGACGAGCACGATCACCGTCCCGTTCTACGGCAAGCT
>JANNUK010000006.1:0-4137 GCA_031395155.1 Chloroflexota bacterium
CTCGAACCCCGTCCCGAGACCGCGCACCAGGCCGACGATCACGAACACGCCGATCATGGCCGAGACGGCTGCGGCCGTCGGCGCGGCAATGCCCATCGCAAGCCCGGCGACCAGTGCCGTCGGCCTCGAATCGAGCGCCGACGACGTGAGCGCGGCGCCGAGCAGGGCCAGACCCGGGACGCTGCCCGCGGTCACGAGAAGCGCGGATCCGACGCGCAACGCGGGCTGATTCACCGGGACCGCAGGGTTGATCATCACGGCGATGGCCACGGCCGTCCCGAAGATCGCGGCGGCGGCCACGGCGCCGCGGCGGGCGGCACGGATCGCGATGAGCCGCCGACCGGTGAGGTCGGGGCGCCAGTCGGGACTCCATGGGCCCATGGTCAGTGCGCCGGTCCGCTGGTCCAGCTGGCGTCTGGCTCGACCCGCATGCGGCGGCACGAGCCTGGGCCGATTCCTCGAGCGCCGATGGGTTGCCAGACGGCACCAGTAATTCGCGTGAACGGCTGGGACTTTCGTCCCACTTCGGTTAGGATCGGGACTTCATCGGTCATCGATTGCCTCATCACCTATGTTGGGGGTCCGTTCCATGTCGCTTTCCACCTCAGGCGTCGATCGACGTCCGCGTCGCAGGCATGCACTCGTCTCGGTCGCAGGCGTCGGGCTCATCATGGCCGCGTCGCTGGGCGCCGCGCTGACGATCCACGCGGCGACCCCGGTCACGGCCGGCTACCGCGACCACCTGTACGGCAACCCGGACGTCGCCGGCGGCGACGACGTGACCGCGCCACGGAACCAGAGCAAGCTGTGGTTCCACGACGGCACCTGGTTCGCCCTGATGCTCGACAACTTCACCGAGACGTACCGGATCTACAAGTTCAACATGACGACCCAGGACTGGACGTCGACGGGCGTCGCAGTCGATCCACGCAACCGTTCGCACGCCGACGTTCTGTCAGATACCGTTACCAACACCCTCTACGTCGCATCGTCCTGGGACGCCACCCCGGTAGGCACGCCCAAGGACCTCCGCGTCTACAAGTACACGTACAACCCCGGCACCAAGGTCTACGCCCTGGTCGCGGGCTACCCGAAGCTCATTCCGGGCACGGACACGGGGACAAGGAACGCCACCATCGCGAAGGACGGGGCCAGCCTCCTGTGGGTCGCCTACACCCAGGCTCTGCGGGTCAAAGTCTCGAGTTCGACGGACGGCGGGTTGAACTGGGCGCCGGGGGCGGACATTCCGGGCATGGGCATCGACGCGACCGCCGACGTGGTCGCCGCGATCGCTCCGATCACCGGCGGCGTCGGTGTCATGTGGAGCAACGAATCGAAAGTGTTGCCCACGGATCCCGACGGCTTCTACTACCAGGTCCACAGAGACGTCGATCCGGTCGGGACGTGGCAAACGCGTGAGACCGTGCTGGAGGCGCCGTATACCGCCGACGACCACATCAGCCTCAAGACGACCCCCTCCGGCGAGGCCATCGCCGCGATCAAGACCGGCAGGGACGCGGACCCGGGCCCGAACGGCAGCGATCCGCTCATCGCGGTGGTTCGCCGCACCGGGCCGCTGACCGGGGGAACATGGACCGTGCACCCTGTCACGACCGTGACAGTCGACGGCACGCGTCCCATCCTCGTGATCGACGAAGGCGCTGCGCCCGACCAGGCCAACGTCTTCCTCACCTACCCCACACTCGCTTCCGATGGGGCGCAGGCCATCTATCGCCGAACGGCTACCCTCTCGACGCTGAACTTTGGTTCGGCCTCGATCGGCACGCCGGTCATCCAGAGCGCCACAGAACTCGCCATCAACGACGCGACCTCGACCAAGCAGGCGAGCACCCCCCAGAGCGGGATGCTCGTTCTGGCGGCCAATATCCCGACCCGCGCCTATCTGCACGCGTGCATCGGAGCCCCGTGCCCGGTCACGCCCGTGGCGGACTTCACCACGGACACGACGTCCGGCCAGGCCCCTCTCGCCGTCCAGTTCACGGACACCTCCACGAACGCCCCGACCTCATGGGCCTGGGACTTCGATGGCAACGGGTCCACCGATTCGACCGCCCAGAACCCGCTCTTCACGTACACCGGGGCGGGCACCTACACCGTGGCGCTGACGGCCACGAACGCGGCCGGATCCGACCCGGTCACCAAGACGAACCTGATCACGGTCAGCCCGCCACCGGCGCCCGTCGCGAACTTCTCAGGCACGCCGACGTCGGGAACGATGCCGTTGACGGTGGCCTTCAGCGACCTCTCGACCAACGGACCGACCGGCTGGGCGTGGACGTTCGGGGACGGAGGGACTTCGACGCTCCAGAACCCGAGCCATACATACGCGCTTAACGGCACCTACACCGTCGCCCTGACGGCGTCCAACGGTACGGGTCCGAACACATTGACCCGGGTGGCGTACATCACCGTTGCCGGCGCAGTGGTCCGGCAGTCGGGGGCCGACCGCTATGCCACCGCAGTGGCCGTCTCGGCCGCAAACTTCGCCCCGGGGGTTCCCGTCGTGTTCATCGCGACCGGGACGAACTTCCCCGACGCGTTGGCCGGCGGACCTCCCGGTGGCATCCTGGGCGGTCCCATTCTGCTCGTCCAGCCGACGGCGATCCCGTCGGTCGTCCAGGCCGAGCTCCTGCGACTGAGCCCGGCGAAGGTGGTCATCCTCGGTGGCACGGGTGCCGTCAGCGGAGGCGTCGAGTCTCAGCTGGTGGGCATGTTCGGGTCCGGCAAGGTCAGCCGACTCGCAGGTGCCAACCGCTATGCCACGGCCGTGGCGATCTCGCAGGCGTACTTCAGCCCCGGCGTCCCTGTGGTCTACCTTGCGACCGGAACCAATTTCCCCGACGCGCTGGCCGGCGGACCTCCCGGCGGCAAGTTCGGCGGGCCGGTCCTTCTGGTCCAGCCGACAGCGATCCCGGCGGCGGTCCAGGCCGAACTGCTGCGACTGAATCCGGCGAAGGTGGTCATCCTCGGCGGGACAGGTGCCGTCAGCGGGGCCGTGGAGGCTCAGCTCGTGAGCATGTTCGGGTCCGGCAAGGTCAGCCGCCTCTCGGGTGCCGACCGGTACGCGACGGCCGTCGCGATCTCGCAGGCAAACTACGCGCCCAATGTGCCTGTTGTCTTCGTGGCGACCGGCGCGAATTTCCCCGACGCGCTCGCCGGGACGCCGCCTGCCGGCGATCAGCTGGGACCGATTCTGCTCGTGACCAGGGATACGATTCCAGCCTCGGTGGCTGCTGAATTGACACGCCTGAAGCCGGGTCGGATCGTGGTCCTCGGTGGGACCGGCGTCATCTCGGCGGGCGTCGCAACGGCGCTGGCCGCCTACCTCGGTCCGTAGGCCGCCGACCAGCAAACCCTGGGTCGGCGTTCGGACGTCGGTCGGCGACGCGAACGTCGGCGCCCGGGGAGAGCAAGCGCGCTCGAAGGCCGCCGCGGGCCGTTAGGATGCGCGCATGACGCACGCGCTGCGAATCGAGCGCACCGGCCACGGCGGGGTCGTGGCCCGTGTGCACCTGATGCGACCGGACCGCCACAACGCGTTGGATGCATCGCTCATCGCCGAGCTGCGCGCAACGTTCGGTGGGTTCGCGCGGGAGACGCCGGACCAGCTCCGGGTCGTGGTTCTGGCCGGCGACGGGCCGTCGTTCTGTGCCGGCGCGGACATCGCGTGGATGCGTGCGGCGATGGCGCTCGATCTCGAAGGCAACGAACAGGATGCGATGGCGATGGCCGACATGTTCGAGACCCTCGACACGTGCCCGGTCCCCATCATCGCGCGAGTTCACGGCGCTGCGCTCGGCGGGGGGATGGGCATTTGTGCGGTGGCAGACGTCGTCATCGCCGAGTCGGGGACACGATTCGGATTCACCGAAACGCGCCTTGGGATCCTGCCTGCGGTCATTTCACCGTTTGTCATCGCCAAGATCGGGGAGTCCCACGCACGTGCTCTCTTTCCCGGCGGGCGCCGGTTCGACGCCATCCGGGCCCAGCGGATCGGTCTGGTTCATGAGGTCGTCGAGGGCGAGGCGGCTCTCGATGCGGCCGTCGAGGTGGCCGTCGCCGACGTCCTGGACGCGGGGCCGACCGCGACCCGTGCGGCAAAGGCGATCGTGCGCG
>JANNUK010000048.1:0-1570 GCA_031395155.1 Chloroflexota bacterium
CCTTGTCCGCGATGAACTGGATGTCGTCGATGAGGAGGAGGTCGATCCGCCGGTAGCGGGACCGGAATTCGTCGATCTTGCCCTGCTGGATCGAGGTGATGAACTCGTTGGTGAACTTCTCCGACGTGGCGTAGACGACCCGCTTGCGCGGGAACTTCGCCGCGACCTGGTTCCCGATGGCGTGCATCAGGTGGGTCTTGCCCAGGCCGACCCCGCCGTACAGGAAGAGCGGGTTGTAGGCGTGGCCGGGACGCTCGGCCACGGACAGGCTGGCCGCGTGGGCCAGCCGGTTGGCCGACCCGACGATGAAGTTCGCGAACGTGTAGCGGGCGTTGATGTTCGTCGAGCCGCCGTCCCCGCCGACCCGGGTGGCCTCCACCCGGACGTGCTGCGAGCTAGGTGTGGCGACCGGCCGTTCGGGCAGGGTCGCCGGCGCCTCGGCTTCGGCTGCCTCGGCGGCCACCTCCGGGCTCGTCCCGACGATGAAGTCCACGAGCACGCTGTAGCCGACGATCCGCGCGAGCGTCTGGGAGATCAGCGATCTATACCGAGTCTCCAGCCAGTCCTTCGCGAATGCGTTCGGGACGGCGATCCGAAAGCGGTTGTCGTCGACATCCACGAGCGTGGTGTCACGCAGCCAGGTCTCGAAGTTCGCCGGGGAGAGCGACACCTGGAGCTCCCCGAGGGCAGCGCGCCAGACCTGCTTCGCGTCCATTCGTCGATGACGGCTCACTGTGGGAGGGGCTGTATGGATGGGCGGCCGGAACGGAAATCGCGGGTGTCGTCGCGCCGGGACCGCCGGGGAGCTGGGTCGAGTCGAGGAGCGGCTGGGAGGGTATGCCTCACCCCCTCGAGCCGGGTCTCTTGCGGGCTGACCGAGGTGCCGAGGGTCACGAAAGATAGCACCGCGCACCGGGCCTCGCAAGGTAATTCTGCGATACTCCATGGGAGTATCGCCCCCAGAGTGCCTGCTGCCGCCGCTCGCGCGCGTTTGACACCCCTTCTCGCCCGGACCTATCATCCCCCGGACATGAACGCGCCAACGCGCCGATGGGCGCACGGCGCGTTTGCGTGCCTTCAGGGGTCACCACCGACTCGACCCCGAGGCCCGATGAAGAGGGATCCGCGAAACCCCGATGAAGCAGACCTACCAGCCCAAGAAGCGACATCGTGCCAAGGAGCACGGCTTCCGCGCCCGGATGAAATCCACGGGCGGCCGCCGCGTTCTCGCCGCACGGCGAGCACGCGGCCGGAAGCGCCTGACGGTCTGACGGACGGTCGCGGCCGGCATCAGCCGCGCCTGATGATGCTCTCGCGCCCGCAGGACTTCGCGGCGCTCCAGGAGCGTGGGACGATGCGATCCCACCCCATCCTCGCCGCACGGATCGCTCGAACGGACCTCGAGACCACGCGGTTCGGGTTCGCGACCGGCCGGGCACTCGGCTCGGCGGTCGTCCGGAATCGCATTCGGCGACGACTTCGCGAGGAACTGAGGGTGATGGCACCGATGTTTCAGCCGGGCTGGGACATCCTGTTGATCGCCCGGCCGGCGATCGTGGATGCCGGGCAG
>JANNUK010000061.1:0-5704 GCA_031395155.1 Chloroflexota bacterium
CCGTCGACGACCCTCAGTCATCCTCCGCGGGACGCGGGTAGGACCCGAGCACGCGGACCATCGCCGCTTCTCGCTGCAGGTCTTCGAGCGCGGCGACGGCGCGCGGGTCGGTCGGGCCAGCATCGAGGTCGACCCAGAACACGTACTCCCAACGCGTGGTCCGCGATGGGCGCGATTCGAGGCGGGACAGGTTGACGCCGCGGTCGGCAAACGCTCCGAGGCAGCGATGAAGCGACCCGGGCACGTTGCGCACGGCGAACATGAGCGTCGTCATGAAGGCCCCGTCAACCGCCGTGGAGCCCGGCCGGATCCAGAGCGGGTCGAGGGGCCCACGGGCGATGACCGCAAAGCGGGTCCGGTTTCCGTCACCCGCCTGGATGTCCGCGGCGAGCACTTCGAGACCGTACAGGCCGGCAACCCGCGGCGAGGCGACCGCCGCCGCGCGTCGCTCCCGGCGATCGGCAATCATCCGCGCGGCTCCCGCCGTGTTGTAGGTCGTCAGGACCTCCCACGGCCGAGTCCGGAGAAACTCGTCGACCTGTGCCAGCGCCTGGGCGTGCGAGTACACCCGCTCGATCCCGTCGAGCGTTTCGCCGGGCAGGGCCACGAGCGCGAGGCGGATCGGGACACTCGTTGCGCCCTCGATCGTGAGATCGAATTCGGCTAGCAGGTCGTAGGTCTCCCGGATCGATCCGGCCAGGGAGTTCTCGATCGCGACGACGGCCGCATCGACGTCGAAGTCGCGCACGACCTCGAACAGGGCCCGCCATGACGGTACGGCGACGGTGTCGGGCTCGGCGAAGAAGCGCCGCGCGGCCTCCTCGCTGAAGGCTCCCGGCTCGCCCTGGAACGCGACCTTCGGAGGGGCCAGGGTCAATGCGGGCTCCAGATCAGCGGTCGAACCAGTCGATGGGCGTTTCACGAGCGACGTCCTTGTCGACTTCGGCGCGGCGCGGGGTCCCCTCTCGGGCCGGTCGCCGTCGCTCGTTCCCCGCCGAGTCGGCGGCACCCGCCCAGTGCGCCTCGCCGAGCATCGCGTTGATCGCCTCCACGTACGCATCCACGGAGGCCGCGATGATGTTGGTGCCCTGCGCCGCGCCGTCGTAACGACCCGTCCCACGGGCCCCCTCGGCGGACGTCGGCGGTTCGATCGTCAGCGTGACGCGGCCTTCGGCGCCGGGGCCCTCGCCCATCGCGTGGACGTCATACGCGACGAGTCGCGGGTGACCGGCCAGCACGTCGTGGAGCGCCGCGTCCACCGCCCGCAGGAGCGCGTCGACGGTTCCATTGCCCTCCGACGATGCCTCCCACTGATGGTCGCCGGAGGCAATGACGACCGCACCGCGGCTCTGCACGTTGCTGCCCGACGTGATCGTCCATCGGGCGAGGTGGAGGGTCGGCGTCGATGCGGCGCCCGGTTCGGCTCCGGCAGCGTTGGACATGTTGGTCACCTTTCGGGGTTCGCAGCGGGAGGCTTCGCCGGGGGAGGCTTCGCAGCGGGAGGCTTCGCCGGGGGAGGCTTCGCCGGGCTGCCCAGTCGTGGGCGCGTCGGCGTCGTGAAGTGTCGTTCGTCGCGGCGACGCAGTTCGGCCGCACCCTTCCAGATCGCGTATTCCAGCGAATCGGCAAGGGCGATCGCGGAGGCCGCGATGATGTTCGTGTCCGAACCCATCGTCGACCACTCTCGCGTCCCGTCCGCCGAATCGATGATCACCCGGGTTCGGGCGCCAGTGGCCGACGCTCCGTCGATGATTCGGACCTTGTAGTCGAACAGATGAACCGCGTCGATCCCCGGGTAGAACGCGCCGAGCGCCTTGCGCAGGGCGGCGTCGAGAGCGTTGACCGGCCCGTTGCCATCGGCCGCCGTGTGCAGCATCTCACCGGCGACCTCGACCTTGACCGTCGCCTCAGCGCGCAATTCGAAGCCGTCGCGCTGATCCACGATGACGGTGAAGTCCACGATGCGGAACGGCGGCTCATACCCGGCCTGGCGACGCCGGATGAGCAGCTCGAACGAGGCCTCCGCCCCTTCAAAAGCGAGCCCGTCCGCCTCCAGCTCCTTGATGAGACGCGACAGTGCGCCGGGGTCAAGGTCGCCGTCCAGCTGATGACCAAGCTGCTCGGCCCGGATCCGAGTGTTGGCCTTGCCCCCCAATTCGCTGACCACGAGGCGGCCGGCGTTGCCCACGGTACTCGGCTCGACGTGCTGGTAGCTCCGTTCGACCTTGGCCACCGCGGCGCCGTGGACGCCGCCCTTGTGGGCGAAGGCGGACCGCCCGACATAGGGCTGGTAATCGTTCGGGTTGAGGTTGGCGATCTCCGCGATGGAGCGCGACAGCTCGGTGAGGCTGGTCAGGGAACCGCCGCCGGCCGGCACCAGCTCGTGCGGCGTCTTGAGCGCGAGGTTTGCCAGGATACTGACCATGTTGGCGTTGCCGCAGCGCTCGCCGTACCCGTTGATCGTCGCCTGGACGTGGCGGATCCCGGCAGCAACAGCGGCCATCGAGTTGGCCACGGCCAGTTCGGCGTCGTTGTGGGTGTGGATCCCCCAGGTGACCGGCGGAGCGCCAGAATCGGCAGAGAGCGAGGCGAGCACGTCGTCGACGATGCCCACAAGCTCGTTCGTCAGCGTCCCGCCGTTCGTGTCGCACAGGACCAGCGTCCGCGCTCCGGCCTCGCGCGCCGACCGCAGCGTCGCCAGCGCGTAGTCGCGATCGGCCAGGTACCCGTCGAAGAAGTGCTCGGCGTCGTAGATGAGCTCGCGTCCACGCTCCACGATGAACCGGACGCTGTCCGCGATCATGTCGAGATTCTCGGCGGGCGTGGCGCCCAGCACGTCGGTCACATGGAGCAGCCAGCTTTTGCCGAAGATCGTCACGACCGGCGTTTCGGCCGCGACCAGCTCGCGCAGGTTCGGGTCCGTGTCGGCGGTGTTCGACCGATGGCGGGTGGACCCGAACGCCGCCAGCCGGGCGGTCTCCCAGGTCATCGTGCGGGCGGCCTTGAAGAACTCGATGTCCTTGGGGTTCGAGCCCGGCCAGCCGCCCTCGATGTACGGCATCCCGTACTCATCGAGCATGCGTGCGATGCGCAACTTGTCGGCCAGCGACAGGGTGATGTTCTCGCCCTGGGTGCCGTCGCGCAGGGTCGTGTCGTAGAGCGTGACGGGCGTCGCGTCCGGGGCGCGGGCGGTCATCGGCCTGATTGCGCCGTCGTGACGGCCGGCGCAAGGCGCTCGACGACCGCGTCGGCGAATGCCCGCGTGCCGAGCACGGGCCGGCCGGGAGCAGGCAGGAGGTCCCCGGTGCGGCACCCGTCGTCGAGGGCGCGGCTCACCGCGGCCTCCACCGCGTCGGCGACGTGCCCTCGTCCGAGCGACCAGCGCAGGAGCATGGCGCCGGACAGGATCGTGCCGATCGGGTTGGCTTTGTCCTGGCCCGCGATATCCGGCGCCGATCCGTGAATCGGTTCATAGAGGCCGAAGATGCCATGTGCGGTTCTACGCTCGCCGAGCGACGCGGATGGGAGCATGCCGAGCGATCCGGCGAGGACGCTCGCCTCGTCCGACAGGATGTCGCCGAACAGGTTCTCGGTCACGAGGACGTCGAAGGCGGCCGGCGACTTGACGAGGAACATCGCGCACGAATCGACGAGCTGGTGGGTCACGACAACATCCGGGAAATCGGGACGGACCTCCTCGACGACCTTCCGCCACAGCCGGGACGTGGCCAGCACGTTGGCCTTGTCGACGCTCGTCAGGCGGCCCCGTCGGCCGCGGGCCAGCTGGAAGGCGAGGCGAACGACGCGCCGGATCTCGCCCTCTGTATAGGTGAGCGTGTCGACGGCATGGCGGCCCGTCGCGTCGCGGCGCTCCTCGGACGGCCGGCCGAAGTAGAGACCCGCGGTCAGCTCGCGGACGATGAGCAGGTCGACACCGTCGAGGAGCTCCGGGCGAAGCGGCGACGACGGCACGAGCGCCGGGTGAACCGAGACCGGACGCAGGTTGGCGAACAGGCCGAGGCCGCCGCGCAGGGCGAACAGCGCCTGCTCGGGGCGGACCGCGGCGTTCGGGTCGTCCCAGCGCGGACCGCCGACGGCGCCGAGGTAGACGGCGTCGGCGGCTCCCGCCGCGGTGACGTCATCGTCGCGAATGGCGACGCCGTAGGTGTCGATTCCGATCCCGCCGGCGACCAGCTCGGACCACGCGATCGCGAACCCGAACCGCTCCCCCGCCGCGTCCAGCACGCGTCGACCCGCCGCGATGACCTCGGGACCGACGCCGTCACCCGGGATCGTGACGATCCGGTACGTGGTCGACACCGACCCGTCCGTCATGGGCGCGCGAAGGTCGTCCTCCGTCACGAAGGATCCTCGACCGTTCGCCCGCTGACGAAGGCGACCGAGACGCCGTTGATCTCGGCTCCATGAAGCTTGTTCGCCGCCACGAGGTACGCCTCAAGGGACGCCTCGATGATGTTCGTGGATAGGCCATGGCCCGACACCACGAGGGCTCCGGGTCCTTCGTCGGACGATCGCCGGCAGCGAACGAGGACCTGGCCCTGGGCGTCTTCGCCGGCCGACACGGCCTTGATCTGGTATTCGGTCAGGACCGGGTGCC
Source organism: Chloroflexota bacterium (assembly GCA_031395155.1). Classification (GTDB taxonomy): domain Bacteria; phylum Chloroflexota; class Limnocylindria; order Limnocylindrales; family CSP1-4; genus CAKKPP01. The sequence continues at coordinate 4,619 of JANNUK010000061.1, forward strand.
AGCCGAGCACGGGCTGGAGGGCCTGGTCGACGGCCGAATAGAGGGCGTTCACGGGTCCATTGCCGGTGGCCTCGACGGCGCGCTCCTCGCCGACGACGGTCAGCGAGACCGTCCCCGTGGCGTTGCCGCCGTGCGACGACGTCACACTCCAGCCCAGGATCGACACCGATGCGGGCACCTCGGACACGCGCTGCTCGACGAGCGCCAGGAGGTCCGCGTCGGTGACCTCCTTCGTGAGGTCGGCCAGGGCGATGGCCTGGCGGTAGATCGCGTCGAGGGCCTCGCCCTCGACATCGTGCCCGAGTTCTCGCAGCTTGCCCTGGAGGCCGCGCCGGCCGGACAGCTTGCCGATCGTCAGCTGGCTGCCCGTCAGGCCGACCGATTGCGGGGTCATGATCTCGTAGGTCAGCGGGTTCTTGATCACTCCGTCCTGGTGGATTCCCGATTCGTGGGCAAACGCGTTGCCGCCCACGACCGCCTTGTTCGGCTGGACGGCGAAGCCGGTCAGGTAGCTCACCAGGCGGCTGGCCGCAGTGATCTGCTCGGTCTGGACGCCGGTCACCAGGTCGGGGAACTGCGTGGGCCGGGTTCGGAGCGCCATCACGACCTCCTCCAGGGAGGCGTTGCCGGCACGCTCGCCGAGCCCGTTGATCGTGACTTCCACCTGGCGCGCCCCGGCCTGGACGGCCGCCACCGTGTTGGCCGTCGCCAGCCCCAGGTCGTTGTGGCAGTGGACACTCACCGTGGCATCGCGGCCGACGAGGTCCACCGCGCGGCCCACGAGCGCGCCGAACTCGGACGGGATTGCATACCCCACGGTGTCGGGAATGTTGATCGTGGACGCGCCGGCCTCGACCACCGCCTCGTAAACCTGCATGAGGTAGTCGATGTCGGTGCGCGACGCGTCCTCGGCACTGAACTCGATCTCGGCGTCGGCACCGAGCATCTTGCGCCCGAACGCGACCCACTTTCGGGCCTCGGCCAGCGCCTGGTTCCGATCGATCCGGAGCTTGTGCTTGAGGTGAATGTCCGAGGTCGCGATGAACACGTGGAGATGCGGCCGTTCGGCGACGCGGATCGCCTCGA
>JANNUK010000075.1:0-2023 GCA_031395155.1 Chloroflexota bacterium
TGACCGTCGCGGCGGGCGTGCCACCGGTCGGCGGTGAGTCGGTCGCTCCCCCTCCCGTCTCCGGTGCCGTGGCCGTCGGTGGCGTCACGGGAACCGGGCTTCCGTCCGGGCGGGGGCTCGGGCTCGCTGCCGAACCGCAGCCCGCGGTCGTGAGCACCAGCGCGATGACGACTGCCACCAGCTTCATGGGTCGCCTCCGCCGCTAGCGTAGTCCGACGGTGGCGAAGGCGACGGCGACGAACAGCGGAGCGGAGCTTGAGGGCATCAACTCCCAGTCATTCCCAGCGCTCGGGACGCTGGCAGTCGCAGCGGTGGCAGCCGTTCGGAGATGTCGCCCACCCGCGGGCGGGCTCATGGAGGTAGTCGCGTGTTGGCCCTGTCGGCCGCGTCAGGTCGTTGGGCTGCGAGGACTTGGCAGGCTAGCGCTGTTTGCGGCTACCGGCGCGATCCCACCCCTGGGCCTCGACCCACTGAGAGGTCACATTCAACCTGACCACCCCTTCGTGGACCTCGGCGACCGCCGATGGCGGCAGATACAGTCTGGACGAGAGCAGGCCGCGGGATACGACCAGCGGCGTCTCGCCCGAGATCACAACCGTTCCCAGCGGCGTCTCGTCGCTGTCCTGGACGAGCCATCCTCGCGCGATGTCGGCGAACCGGAACGTGCGTCGTGGGGGAATGACCGGCCCACCGACGATCGGCGAGCGCGCCGACGTGCTCCACCTCCGACGCGGCCCATGCGACATCGGCCTCACCCGAGCCCGAGGGCTCGACGAGGGCTGCCTCGTGATCGGGCAGTCCCAGATCCCGGAGCGACTATAGCCTTGCAGACGGAGCGCGACCTACAGGCCTCCCAAGAATGCCCAGCACGATCCGCGCATCGTGTGGCCCTGCCGCCAGATCGACCCGCTAAGAGCTCGGTCGGTACCATCGGGCGGCAAGGCGGGTGGAAGCCCGCGCCGATCAGGAGACCTCGTGAATCGGGGTCCGTCACGACAGAGCCACCGCTCACCGCCGATTTCTCGACTGGGTCCTGACCGGATTTCGAGGCGCCCTTACGCGTAGCCTTCTGGAACCGGTCCAATCACGTCCATGGAGTACCTGTCCGCGATCTCAGATAGGACCGCGGGGTCAACGTCACCCTTCTTGGTCGCATCGCTCAACTCGTCGAAATAGCCCACCATGGCCGCCGGCGTGTAGAAGTTCAGCTTCCGACTGGCCATGGTGGCGACCCTGAACCCGTGGGCCATCCCAGCGGGGATGAAGATAAACGAGCCGGCCGGGCAGGACAGCTCGCGCCCATCCAGGAAGATGATGTACTCGCCGTCGAGCACGTAGAAAGCTTCGGCGGCGTCGCGGTGGATATGGAGAGGAGGCCCGAAGCCCGCCGGCTCTTCCGCTTCGAGGAGCGAGAACGCTCCGCCCGTGTCCTCTCGCGTTGCCTTGACAGACATGCGAAACGCGCCCAGATCAATTGGCCGACCCTCGCCTGGTCGAAGAACGATCGCCTCGCCTGCGGCTTCGCCCATGGTCACTGCCTCCTCGGGGGGTGCGGCCCCGATCTTCTCGTGGATCGCGCCGAACGCCGTCGCCGGCAGCGCCAGCGTCACAGCCATGCCCCCGACTCGGTGCTGAAGGGCCTGACTCAGGATGGCGGCAGCCGAACCTCGTCACCTCGGAGAATCCGGCCGGGCCGCTCGACCGTCGCGTACACGCCCACGTTCACTTCATTGTGGCGCGCCGCGGTCCGCAGGATTCCGGGGTCCTTCGGCAGATCGTCCTGCGCGATGGTCGTCATGACGCACCGTGGGCACGGCTGGGTGATCCGCAGACGGACCGCGTCGCCGATCGCCAGGGATCGCCCGACCCAAGCATTCTCGATGAACCCGGCCTGGCCGTCCGTCGGACCGACGACGACGTTCGGCCGGAAGCGGCGGACCTCGAAGCGACCCTCCGGGTAGCGCTGGCGAAGTTCGTCGAGCGTGGCGGTCGTGAGCAGGTGGACGATGCCAAGGTCGAAGAA
>JANNUK010000111.1:0-11164 GCA_031395155.1 Chloroflexota bacterium
GAGACCGTCGGCTGGGCCACGTCGCAGCACGCCGCGAAGTCGCACGCGCAGACCTCGCCATCGGCCGACAGCTGGCGCACGATCGCCAGCCGGGTCGGGTCGGCAAGCGCCTGCAGCATCCCCACGTCGTGGTTGGCGGTCCGGATCATGCCGTGACTATATCGACCGTCTTGGATATTGACAACCATCAATATCTGGCCTAGCGTGGCCGACGTCACGAACTGCCCGCGAAGGAGCATCCAGCGATGAGCGTCGAGTCCCCCATCCACGATCAGGTCCGGGCCCGCTATGCCGAGGCCGCCCTTGCCGCGGGCGGCGGAACCTCGGATTCGGACGCGCAGGCGTCCTGCTGCGATCCGGCCGGCAACGGCGTCTTCGGGGGTTCGCTGTACGACCCGACGGAGCTCGCCGGGGTGCCGGCAGCGGCGACGCTTGCCAGCCTCGGCTGCGGCAATCCGACGGCCGTCGCCGCGCTCCAGCCGGGCGACGTGGTCCTCGATCTTGGTTCGGGCGGCGGAATCGACGTCATCCTTTCGGCCAAGCGGGTGGGGCCGACGGGTCGGGCGATCGGCGTCGACATGACCGACGAGATGCTCGACCTTGCCCGGCGCAATGCGGCCGAGGCCGGAACGACCAACGTCGAGTTCAGGCGTGGCACGATCGAGGACCTGCCGCTTGACGACGCCAGCGTGGACGTCGTGATCAGCAACTGCGTGGTCAACCTGTCCGGCGACAAGGCGGCCGTCTTCGCGGAGATCGCCCGTGTCCTCCGGCCCGGCGGCCGGATCGGAATCAGCGACGTCGTGGCCGACGACGCGCTCTCCCCCACCGAGCGCGCTGCGCGGGGCAGCTTCACCGGATGCATCGCCGGAGCCCTCTCATTTGCGGAGTACCGGGCCGGGCTCGCCGCCGCCGGGCTCAACGACGTGGTCATCGACGCGACTCATGCCGTCGCCGACGGCCTGCACGGGGCGATTGTCCGGGCCGTCAAGCCGCTCGGTTGGGACGGCGTGGACCGGGCAGCGCTTGCGACGGCTGTCCCGGGACCCATCACGGCGATCCCCGTGATCGCGCTCGAAGCTGAGGTCTGCGGCTGCGGCTCCGGCGGCTGCTGCTGACCGCTGCTGCTAAGCGGCGCCGCCTCGATCCAGCGCCATCGCCTCGACACAGATCGCGACCACCCCGAGACCGGCCAGGCGGCGGTAGGTCGGGGTTCTACGCACCGTCCACGCGGCCAATTCGAGACCGGCCGCCGCGACTCGTGCGGCGGACCCGTTATCGATCGCGCGCCAGTCGGCCGAGACGCCTGAGCAGGCAAGGTCCACGGCGATGGCCACCGTCGCCGGTTCCAGGTCATGCACGTTGAGCCAGCGCGGCCATGCAGGTCGGCTTGAGGCCACGGCTTCCAGCGTTTCAGCCTCAAAGGACGACACCACCGCATGGCTGAGGTCTCGTCCGCTTGAACGGGCCGCCGCGATCACCTCGACCGCTCCCGCTCCCGGGTCGCCCTTCAGCTCGATATCGAGAAACGCAGCGCGCGGCACGACCGCAAGGACACCTGCCAGGTCAGGCACGTCGAGTTCGGCCAGGGCGGCCGACGTGAGCTCCGCCACTCGCTCCGGCCGGTGCTGGACCCGGTCCAGCGTCTCGTCGTGAAGGACCACGGGGACGCCGTCGGCCGCGATCCTCACGTCGAACTCGAGGCCGTCGCATCCCGGGACGCGCAGGGCGGCGAGAAATGCCGGCAGCGTGTTCTCGGGTGCCTCTCGCCAGTCGCCCCGGTGAGCCAGCCGGAGCGGCCGCCGCACCGCCATCGTCAGCCCAGCTCCAGGTGGGCCGACACGCCGATGTGATCGGACGGATAGAGCGTCGGATCCCCGACGGCGGGACGGTCGAACACGAGGCGACATGACTTGATCGTGGCCGCGCCGCGAACCCAGATGTAGTCGAGACACTCCGGACTCCCGCCCGTGTCGATCATCGGGCCCTGGATCCCGGTCGGCCAGGTCACCGCCGGTTCGGTGCCATTTGCCTCCATGTATGCGGACCGAAATCCCGCCCCGAGCATCCGGCTGTAGGTGGGCTCCGCAGGATCGGCATTGAAGTCGCCGACCACAACCTGGACATCGCTGGGCGGAGCCGCGTCCAGCCAGGCCAGCAGCGCCCGGGCCTGGTCGTCGCGGGCCGCCTCTTCCGCTCCGGGGTCGTGAAGATGGGTGACGGTCATCAGCACGCGCGATCCCGCGGCGGAAGTGACGACGACCCGGTGGGCGGCACGACGCAGGCCGAGGTCGATTCGCTCCGGAACCGAGGCCGCGAGCGGCTCGCGCACGAGCAGGCTGTTGCCGTATTCGGGGCGACCGGCCCAGCCGCGGATCGCGTCGTACCGGGCCTCGCCGGCAGCACCGAGGAGTCGGTCCTGCTGCAGCGGATACACCACTTCCTGGAGGCCCATGAGGTCCGGCTGGAGTGCGGCCATGTCGGCGAGGAGCAGGGGCAGGCGTTCGTCCCACCGATCGGCCAGGTTGCGGATGTTCAGGGTGACGACGTGGAGGTGATCGACCACGGACGGGAGGTCCTTTCCAACTCGTGGGTGTCGGGCCAGAATGGCACAGCGCGGACCGTCGCGGTACGCTGGCGGCGCACGTTCAACCCATCTGTGGAGGTCCCATTGCGCCTGCGCCTCATCCCCCGCGATGTCCGGTTCTTCGAGCTGTTCGTCGACGATGCTGCGAACGTCCTGGGCGCGGCTCGCCTGCTCGAGGCGATGCTCCGCAAGTACGACCTCATCGAGAAGCGCGCCGGTGAGATTCGCGACGCCGAGCATCGCGGCGACGAGATCAGTCATGACATCGGGCATCGCCTCGAGAGCACGTTTGTCACGCCTTTCGACCGCGAGGACATCCATGCCCTGATCTCGGGCCTCGACGACGTCCTCGATTACGTCGAAGAGGTGGCCGACATGTTCGTGCTGTACCGGATCACCGAGCCGTCGCCTGTCGCGATTGAGATGGCCTCCATCGTCGTCCAGCAGTGCGTGCAGATCCACGAGGCGCTCGGCCACCTGCAGGGCTTTCGCGGGCTGGAAAAGTACTGGATCGAGGTTCATCGGCTGGAGAACGAAGGCGATCGACTCGCGCGCGCCGCGATCGCCGACCTCTTCGGCAGCGGCTGGGATCCAATCGAGATCATCAGGTGGAAGGATGTCTACGCACTCCTCGAGACGACCATTGACATGTGCGAGGATGTGGCCAACATCATCGAGCGGATCGTCGTCAAGCACGCCTGAGTTCCGCCGCCGGTGAGGCGGCCCGGGGGATGCACCCGTGAGCTTTCTCGACAAGGCACGCCATGCCGCCGAGCAGGCGACGAGCCAGGCCAGGGCGATGGCCGACCAGGCTCGTGAGGCAGCCGGCGAGGGGGCGCAGCACGCCGCCGAAGCCGCCCATCGGGCACAGGCCACGCTGAACGACCCGGCCACGGCCGACAAGGCACGTGCGGCCCTGGGGCGCGCCCGAAGGGGCCTCGCGACCGCGATCGACCGGATCGATCCCAACGTCCTCGCCGACGTCGTCATCCGCGCCACCGCCCTCCAGGAGCGCACGAACCGGGCCCTCCGGTCGAAGGGGTCCGCCTACCGGATCGCCGAGATCTCGATCGGCGCGACCATCCCGCCTTCAGTCACCTTCGCAATCCAGCGGATCGACGATCCTGACGATGGCCCGACCGGCCAGGAGGTCCAGGCAACCGAACTGGCCGAAGGCCTGGCGTCGACGCCCGTCGGAGAAGTGCAGGGCCTCGACGGATCGAGGCTCAGCGAGTCCGCGGTGGTCGATCCGGCCGATTGACGCCACCCCCGCGCGGGGGAACGCCGTTGGTCGACGCCGCCAGGGGATCGCCCGTGCCCTCGCGCCATGCGGCCGTGAGCGACGCGAACTGGTCCGCTCCAAAGGCGTGGCGGAGCACGAGAGCGTGGGCCGTGCGAGCCAGCAGGGCTCTCACCCTCCGGGATGGGGACGGCCATCGCTCACCGACGGCCGCCGTCGCGTCCCGGGCGGCCAGCACACTCGACACGCGCAGGCCCTCGTTCTCCGCGGGATCGAGGTCCGGAGGCCAGGGCAGGGCCGCCGACACGGCCACGCCGCTGCGCCTGTCCTCGAGGCCCTGGAGGTGGGCTCCATCGAGCCGTCGCGCACGGTCGACGAAGGCGGCGACGGCAACGCTGTTCGGGCCGTAGCGCGGCTGGCCGACGGCGGCGTCCCAAGCGCGGGTCAGGCGCTCGTGGGCGCGTTCACGAAACGGTTCATCGAGATGCTCGTCGAGGAAGTCGCCGAGCACCAGGTCGTGTGCGGCACCCAGAACGGCATCGCGGCTGTGCGCCTCCCTCCAGGCGGCAGGGTCGAGGCGAAGACGAACCTCGGCCTCGATCGCCTCGACCGCGGCGAGGCGATCCGGCAGGAGGAAGCGGCGGATGGCGGCCACGAAGGCCAGCGGCGGCGATTCAGCGCATCCGAGCCGGTCGAGTTCGTCCGCTGTCAGGGCTGCGACGCGCTCGAGGAACCGTCGGCGGCGCTCGGTCCGATCGATGGTCGTGGGACGCCGTGTCGACGTCCGCCACGCCGAGCCGCGAGACCCTCGAGACGAGGGCCCCGCCTGTCGCGAACGTGGGTGGCGCTCCGCGTCGTACCGCGCGCGCAGGTCCGAGTCGCTCAGCCAGTCGTGCGCCACGTTGATGCGCTTTGCGTGTTCCAGACCCTCGTCGCCGGCGACATCGGGGTGGTGGCGCTTCAGCAGCGCTCGCCACGCGACCTCGATCGCCTCGGCGCTCGCGTTGGGCGGCACCTCCAGCCGTCCGTAGAGGTCGTCGTCCGGGAGCGGGGCTGGGCGCTGGCGAGGCGACATGATGGGCTCGGCGGCCCCTGTCCCGGCGGCAGGCGCCGGCGGGTCAGACCGCCGTGAGTTCGCCCGTCGGCAGGTCACCGGCAGGCAGGCCTTCGGCCAGGAGGCGCTCCACATCGGCGACCGGGACGGTCGAGCGCGTCCCCGTCGCGCGGCGGGTCACTTCGACCCCACCCGCGGCCAGGGACCTTGGGCTCACGGTCAGGATCCAGGGCATCCCCAACAGCTCGGCATCCTTGAACTTCACGCCGGGCGACTCGTCGCGGTCGTCGTACAGGATGTCGCGGCCCGCAGCGGCCGCGATCCCGTGCAGGCGCTCAGCGACCTCGCCGACCTGTGGCTCCTTCGTCGCCCCCAGCGCCACGAGATGACCGGCGTAGGGCGCCACCTCGTCCGGCCACGCGATGCCCTTGTCGTCGTGATGGTCCTCGACGACGCAGGCCACGGCCCGCCCCAGTCCGATTCCGTACGAACCCATGACGATCGGACGGCGCTCGCCGTCCTCGCCGAGGTAGGTCGCGTCGTAGGCCACGGTGTACTTCGTGCCGAGCTTGAAGATGTTGCCGACCTCGATGCCGTTGCGCAGCACCACCGGCCCGGCGCACTCGGGGCACGGATCGCCGTGGCGCGCATTCGTGATGTCGGCGGTCACGTCCGCCGAATAGTCGCGACCCACGTTCACGTTGCGGACGTGGTAGCCGACGCGATTGGCGCCGGCCACCAGGTTTGGTGATCGCGCCACCAGGTCATCGACGACGACCGTCGTGTCGTGGGCGCCGATCGGCGAGCCATAGCCAGGTTCCATGCCGGCCGCCATGATCTCATCCACCGTTGCCGGGCGGATGCCGCCGATCGCCTTGACGGCATTGACCAGCTTCGTCTCGTTGACCTCGAAATCGCCGCGGACGATGGCGGTGATCAGGCGCCCGTCGCCGGTCGTGAAGAAGGCAGCCTTCGCGGTCCGGTCCTCGCCGATCTCGAGGAAGCGGGCGAGGTCGGCAATCGTGGGGGTGTCCGGCGTGGCCACGTCTTCTCGCGGCAACGGTTCCTCGTCGGGTCCTGCCGGCTTGGGGATGACCGCGACCTGCCGGTTGGCCGCATAGCCGCACGCCTCACACAGGACGAGGATGTCCTCGCCGGCGGGATTCAGGACCATGAATTCGTGGGCGAGACTGCCGCCCATCATCCCGACGTCGGAGCTGACCGCGATCGCGTGCAGACCGAGGCGCGCGAAGATCCGGGTGTAGGCGGCGTGATGCTTCCAGTAGCTGACGTCGAGGCCGGCGTCGTCGCGATCGCAGCTGTACGAATCCTTCATGACGAACTCGCGCACGCGGATGAGTCCGCCGCGGGAACGTGGCTCGTCGCGGAACTTGGTCTGGAAGTGATAGACGAGGACCGGCAGCTGGCGGTAGCTCTGGACAAGATCGGCGAGAAGGCCGGCGACGACCTCCTCGTGGGTCATCGCAAGGACCATGTCGCGGTCGCCGCGGTCCTTGAAGCGCGCCAGCTCGGGACCGACATCCGTGTAGCGGCCGCTCCGCCGCCAGACATCCGCGGGATGGACGACCGGCATCTCCATCTCCTGGCAGCCGATCCGGTTCATCTCCTCGCGAATGACCTGCTCGACGCGCTGGTTGACGCGGAACCCGAGCGGCAAGAGCGAGTAGATCCCGGAACCAAGCTGGCGGACATAGCCCGCCCGGAGCAGGAGCCGGTGCGACGGCATCTCGGCCTCGACGGGGTCCTCGCGGAGCGTGGCGAAGAAGAGCTGGCTGAGGCGCATGGCGAGAAGGATAGCCGGACGGGCGTGCGACGAGCGCCGGCCGCCCGACGTTCAGCGGGCCGCACCGTCGGCTGCTAGCCTTGCGCCGTGCCCGAAGGATTCACCCTGCTGCTGGTGGCTGTCCTGGGGCTCGCCGTTGTCTTCGACTACATCAACGGCTTCCACGACACGGCAAATGCGATTGCCACTTCCGTGTCGACCCGTGCGCTCAGCCCGCAGCGGGCGATCGCCCTGTCGGCAACGGCCAACTTCGTCGGCGCCCTGACGGGCACGGCGGTCGCCAAGACGATCGCCTCCGGGATCGCCACGACGCCGGACGGTGCCGAGGGTCAGATCATCGTTGCCGCGGCGCTCGTGGGCGCGATCACCTGGAACCTGATCACGTGGCGGCTGGGCATTCCGAGTTCGTCCAGCCATGCGCTGATCGGTGGGCTCATCGGTTCGGTGGTGGCCTGGGGCGGAACCGATCCACTCAAGACCGACGGCATCGTCGACAGGGTCCTCATCCCCCTGGTGGCCTCACCGATCATCGGGATCCTTGTCGGGTTCAGCCTGATGGTGGTCCTCCTGAACGTGTTCCGTCGGGCGAATCCGCGCCTGCTGAACGAGCGCTTTCGGCGACTCCAGGTCCTGTCGGCCGCGTACATGGCGTTCGCCCACGGTTCCAACGATGCGCAGAAGACGATGGGGATCATGACCCTCGCCCTCGTGGCGGCGGGGATTCTCGCCGAGCCGGTCGTCCCGCTCTGGGTCATCATCATTGCGGCCACGGCGATCTCGCTCGGGACCGCCGCCGGCGGCTGGCGGATCATGAAGACCATGGGTCAGCGCGTGGTCAAGCTGGATCCGGTCCACGGGTTCGCCGCCGAGACGACGGCGGCCACGATCATCTTCGGCGCCTCGCAGCTGGGCGTGCCGGTCTCGACGACCCACGTGATCTCGAGCGCCATCATGGGCGTGGGCTCGAGCGATCGATTGTCCGCCGTTCGCTGGGGCGTCGCCGGCAACATCATCGTCGCCTGGATCCTGACGATCCCCGCCTCGGGCGCGGTTGCCTGGCTGTCCTGGGAGATCCTCAGCCGGATCCTCTGATCGGCGCCGAGCGCCTCAGCCCGCGCTCGCCGCCAGGCTCGCCTCGAGGTGGTGCACCTGGCGCAGGTGGGCCGTCGCTCCAAGACCCTCGAGGATCCGCGCTGCCCGGGTGAGATCGTCCCCGACTCCGTCCCTCTGACCCGCCGTGAGCCGATCGCGGGCCCGCTGCATGTGCAACTGCGCTTCCGCAAGTCGGTCGCCGAACTGGCGCGCAAGCTCGATCGCGCGCTCGTATCGCTCGAACTCGACATGACCCACGCCGGCCTGGGCGCGAGCGGCCTGCAGCAGCAGCGCGGTCTGTTCGAGCTTGACCGGCATGAACTGGCAAAAGGCCGCGAGGTCCGCGCTCGCCTCGAAGGCGATCGCCGCCTCCGCCGGATCACCGAGCGAGAGGCGCGCCTCCCCGATGACGCTGTGGGCGACCATGGCACAGGCCTTGTTGTCGACCCGCTCCGCCTCGCTCGCTGCGCGCGTCGCGTAATCGATCGCCAGCGTCGAGTTGCCACGGATACCCTCCACGATGGCTCTGGCCAGGTTCGCATCGAGCCGGGCGTCCGGGTCCCCGCTCTCTTCTCCAAGCTCGTAGGCGCGGTCGGTCCAGGCCACGCTCTCATCGAATCGCCCCACGTGACCGTACGCGGTCCCGAGCTTGCCGGCGACCATCGATGCCTGGTAGAGCTGGCCGGTCTCGACGAGTGCGGGGACCGCTCGCTCCATCAGCTCGATCGCATTGCCGAATTCGCCGGCCGCATAGCGCGACTCGGCCGTGGACGCGAGGGCAAGGGCAACGAGCTCTGCCCGACCACTGGCTTCGGCCAGCTCTGTCGTTCGCTGGAGGGCGTCGGCCAGCTCGGGGCTCGTGTGGTACTGCGCGCCGCCCAGGGAGAGCCCGAGCGCCACGAACAGGTGGGCGCGGGCGAGGAGCTCGGTGTCGGGGATCGCCGAAGCGTCCTCGATCGCCGCCTCGAGCAGCACCTTGAGGTCGCTTGCGGGGGTGAACTCGAAGCCCGCTTCGACCTGGACCAGGCGCATCTCCGCGCGGACCCGGCGCCCGGCCGGGTCGACCTCCGCCACGTCGGAGAGGAGCGCAACGGTGCGCCGCGCCAGGTCGAACGCCTCGTGACGGGCGAACCGCGATCCCGCCTGCTGCGCGGCACGTGACAGGAACTCGATCGCCCTCGGCCGATCCTCGGCCCGTTCGAAGTGGTGCGCAAGGACCGGCACCAGATCGTCGCGGTGGTCGGGATAGAGCGCGAGGAGCGCCTCTGCGACCTGGAGATGGAGCGATCTGCGCTCCTGTTTCAGGAGCGACTCGTAGGCTGCGTCCTGGATGAGGACATGCCGGAACAGGTACTCGAGCTCGGGGTCCGTCCCGGCGAGCGAGATGAGCCCGGCCGCCTCGAGCAGTCCCAGTTCGCGCCCAATGGCCGAGCCGGGTTGCACCGTCACGACAGGTCTCCCGCGACCCGGTCGAGCACCCGCACGGGAAAGGTTCGTCCGATGACCGATGCGACGCGCAGCACGCGCCGCGCCTCACGCGGCAGGCGGTCGATCCGCGCGAGCAACAGCCCGTGCAGCGTCTCCGGGATCTCAACACCCACGACGGTTTGCGTCGCCGTCCATCGTCCATGCTGGAGGACGATCGCCTCGCGGTCGATGAGCATCCGGATGATCTCCTCCACGAAGAGCGGATTGCCCTCGGCCCGCGCGAGGATCATCGAACGTGTCGCGGCGGGCAAGGATTCGATCTCGAGAAGGTTCGCCACGAGACGATGCCCGTCCTCGATCCCGAGTGGCCGGAGGCGCACGTCGACGAGGGCGTCGCCGAACGCGTCGCCGGCCGCACCGACCAGTCGCCAGCCGGGAACGTCGCGTTCGGGCCGACTCGCGATGACCAGCAGGACCGGCTGGCCGGCGACCGATGGGAGGAGCGGCAGGAGCAGATCCGCTGACGCATCGTCCGCCCAGTGAATGTCGTCACAAACGATCACGAGGGGCTGCTTCCGGGCGGCACCGGCGATCAGTGCCACGAGAGCCTCCGCGTAGTGCCGCTGCAGCGTGCGTGGCTCCATGTGGGCCAGGCGCTCGGCTCCGGCATGATCCTGCGGCAGCGACAGCAGGTGCCCGACGATCGGCGCAATCTCGGAGTCGGCGGCCCCCACGAGATCGTGAACACGGGATTCAAGGCGTGCGGTCGCCTCGGCGACCGGGACGCTCTCGAGAGGTTCGGGCAGGCCGACGAGCGCCCGTACCAGGTCGACCGCGAGATGGAGCGGCAGGTTCCGTCCGTAGCTCACTGTCCGCGCCTCGACCCAGCCCATGCCCTGCTCTTCTGCGGCGGTCCGCAGCTCGGCCAGCAGCCGACTCTTGCCGATCCCCGGCTCACCGATGACGAGGGCCATGCGTCCAAGCCCGGCGCGAACGGGCGCGAGGGTGGCCACCAACTGGGCAAGCTCGGCATCGCGTCCCACCATCGGACTGATCAGGCCGGCAATCCCGCGTGTCGAACGCAGCGCGCCCGTCCGCCCGATGACCTCGTAAGCCTCGACGGGCTCGGCCTTGCCCTTGGCCACGACGGGCTCGACGCGACGTGTCTCGATCGCCTGGCCGAGGCGACCGGCCGTATCAGCTGTGATGAGGATTCCCCCCGGAGGAGCCGCCGCCTGCATGCGGGCCGCGACGTTCAGCGTGTCGCCGTAGTGGCGCGAGTCGCCCGTCGCGCCGGCCGCTGTGGTGTCGCGAATGACGACCTCACCCGTGTCGATCCCGATGCGGATCCGGAAGTCGATCCCGGTTGGCCGCAACTCGTCGCCGAATCGGCCGACCGACTCGATCATCTCGATGGCCGCCCCGACGGCGCGAGCCGGGTCATCCTCGTGGGCGGTCGGGATTCCGAACAGGGCCATGAAGCCGTCCCCGGTGTTGGAGGCGACCCAGCCGTCGTAGCGCTCGACGGCCTCGTTCATGAGCGCCCTCGCCCGCTCCATCGTGATCGCCCAGTCCTCGGGATCCACGCGCTCGGCAAGGCTCGTCGACCCGACGACATCAACGAAAAGTGCGGTGGCCGGGCGCCGCTCACCCGTCATGCGATCAGGCTGCATCCGGAGATGCTACGCCCGTCAACCAAGTCCGGTCCGGCGAGGGGGCTCCGGGGCCGGGTCGAATCAGGCCCGACCGGCTCCGTCCGGGTGCTTCATGAAGAGCTCGATGAACGACCGGCAGAGGCCTTCGATGTCGAAATCAATCAGGTAGACATTGCTGTAGACGCGCTCGACCGTCGAAAGGTCGAGCGCCGGCCACTAGGTGCGGGGTACGACGGCGACAACGCGAACCCCCTCGATCGCCCCCGGGTAGTAGCCCGCAACGTACGTTACCGGCACAACGCGG